>CAZFQM010000007.1:0-16819 GCA_964520995.1 uncultured Oscillospiraceae bacterium | reverse complement strand
TTACCTTTGCGGTTTCCAAGGACGGAGAGACCTGGACCGAATTGACCACCGGTACCTCCCGTGCCGATGGCGTCGATGTTGTTATCCCCGCCGACTTAAACCAAAGAGAGATCGGTTGGAACGCCGAGTACGGTTCTTTCTACTCCTCTTACAAGGTAACGGCGAAGATCCCCGCAATCGAGGGCGCAAGCGATTATGTTTATTATCGTATCACCCTGCCGGGCATGAACACCAGCACCGTGGAGAGCGAGAGTGTCTACAAAGGCTCCGATGTCAGCACCGTTGCTTATGACGATTTGTATTTTGATTGGAATCCGCACCGCTTCTGCGGCTTGGGCGCTTCTCTCTGCTCGGCGTATGACCTGGCGGATTACACCAGCTACCCCGAGGTTCCCGACTTAAAGGATTATGACCCCGAGAAGGAAGCCAGAGAAGAGATGGAAAAAGCCACGGCGGCATTGACCGATGCGATTAAGCGTGCAAAGGCTTATGACCTGAAGTTTGTCAAGGAAGAATCCGCTGCGGCAAAAGAGACCTTTATCACAAAGCTTGCCGAGGCAGAAGCAATGCTGACAAGCACTTCGGCGGTTGCCGGCGAGAAACAGCTCAAAGCGAAAGAGCTGCTCAACGCACTGTATGACCTGCAATGGGATTTGACCGACCAGGTTGAGATCCTTGACGAGCGTCAGGGTGGTGCGGCGAAGATTTTGAAGCCGGGCGTGTTCGACGATTTGACCACCTCCATCTTCCGTGACTACAACGGAACCATCAACGCCGAGGGCGGCTATCGTACCGAATATGCCAGAACCGGTGTTTACACCTCGACAGACGGCTTGGATGCCAATCCGCAAAAGGTGGTAAACGTTCAATCCTACGGCGACGGCATAAACTATTCGGCATTGTCCTTCTTCGGTCAGCCGATTACCAAAAACTACTACAGCAACCGTTCTTGGGCAGGCGGATATCTGCAATATCGTGTATACGGCGGCTCTTATGTGGCAACGGCGATTATCATCGACGATTGGCGTTATGATATCCCGGTTACCGGCGAGTGGCAGGAACACTATGACGACATGAAGGATGCCCCCAACAAGGTACGTTATCAAGTTTCCAAGGACAACATCACCTGGGAAGAAATCAATGCGGTTTCCGTTTCTTTGGTAGAAAAGGACACTGCGGTTATCACTTCCAGCAAAGAGGAGAGAGCGGTATCTCTCTACAAGACGGTAGTACATATTCCCGAGGGCTATTCCTACTATCGTATCGTATACCCCGGCGTGCAGAAGCTCTCCTGGGATACCGAATACTACAAGAATGCGCCCGACTGGCTGGTTCACTTCGGCTACAGCGTCGCTTCTCAGTATGACCTGACCGACATCGACACCTTAGAGGATATCCCGGATTACACCGCATACTATGATGACCCCACGGTTGAGGTTGTTGACCATGACACCATCAGCGGTATCACCGAGAAATACTTCAAGGTTGTTAAGGCAGGAACCACCATTGCACAAGCAAAGGCAGCGGTTCACGTAACCAACGGAACGTTGGCATTCTACGATGCAAACGGCAAGCTGATTACCGACGATTCCACCAAGATTGCTTACGGCATGAACGTAGATGTACTGGATTTGAACAACTTCCCGATTTATTCTTCTATGGGCTCCGACCGCCTGCAAATCGCAGTAGGAAATGACATCGTGGCAATCGAGCCTATCGATGATGTTATCGTGGATTCCGGTGTGGAAAAGAGCATTATGGGACTCGGCTTATTGACGACGACCTATGTGGTAACCGGTAACGCTTCGGTAGAGGCGGAGATCATCTGGGATATCGACGGCTGCTCTTATGACCCCGCGGATGCGAAAGAGCAAAAGGTAGTGGTAACCGGTAAGGTAGTACTGCCCGAGGGCGTTACCAACAGCGGCAACCTGCCCTTGACCATTACGGCAAATGTGACGGTTACAGAGACCAATGACCCCTCCGTTCGGGTAAAGGACGGCGTTGACAAGGTGAAGCTGGATACAAGCGAGGGTGTGATTTACTACACCTCCGGCATGACAGCTGCCGAGCTGCTCAATGCACTGCGCCCCTACGGTAACGTATACTACTACTTGTCGAAAGACCCCAACGGTACCGGCAACGTCGTTAAGGTTGCCGACAGCGAAAAGGTCAACTCCTACATGACCTTGGAGGTTTACTCGGTAAAGGGCAATGTTTATCGTTGCTCGTTACAGCTGGAAAATATGGATCCGAATGCTGCTCCCGATGCTCCCGACTCTTCGGAGCTTCCGAACACCGGCATGAGCACCGTTTCGATCGTACTTGCCATCTGCCTGCTTTGCGGCGCTATGGCGGTAACTGTAATTACTCGTAAGAAAAATACGAAAGCCTGATTTTTAAGGATTGCTCGGTGGATGCGCAAAAGGCGCATCCACCGATACAATCGGAAGCTGTTTCGGCTTCCGATTTTAACTTTGAAAATACCGGTATATGTTTGATTTAAAAGGAGCGTGTGATATGCGAAGCTTTTTGAAAAAAGCCATCATATTTATCAATGCCGCTGTGCTTGTATTCGGTACGGTGGCTTCCGTGGGTCCATGTGTGATGGCGGATAAGGCGCCGGGACAGCAACAGGATACTGTGACATCGGGCGTGGACACGATTCCTGGTTATTATGAATATATATCTTCTCATAAAGATGCGGCGTATCCTGCTACAGAGGATATTTCCGCCGTTTATACAGGCGGCACGGGTGTACAGTACCCGGTCACCTATCGAGAGGCCTCCGCGGCTGTCGAATTTTTACAGGATGGCGCAAAAGCGGCATTTAAAGTAAACGTGCCGCAGGAGGGCTTTTATGCTTTACAGCTGAAATGTATGCTGGAAAAAGCCAAGCTGCATAATGCGGTCTACAGCGTTTATGTCAACGGAAGTATGCTCAATCGTGCGTTGGAGGGACTTTCCTTTCCCCGCAAATATCGGGATGAGGAGGTAAAGACCGACTCAAAGGGAAACCAACTGCGTCCCGCCAAGGATGAGGTGTTCGAATGGACAACCTTCTGCGTTTCGGATTCCAACAGCAACTCGGACGGATGGATGCCGATTTACCTCAACGCGGGCGAAAATACGGTGGAATTCCAATGTGATACCGGCGTGATGCTGACGGAGCTGCAGGTAATACAGCCGCAAGCCGCCGACAGCTACGACGCCTATCTGCAAACGATTGCAGGCAAAGAAAACAACACCCCGTCCGATTATTATCAGCAAATCGAGGCGGAAAAGCCGCTTTATACCTCTCACAGCCAGCTTTACCCGACCTTTGACCGAGCCAGCGCGGGAACCAGCCCGCAGGATTCCGCCAAGCTGTTGCTCAATACCATCGGTCAAAGCTCCTGGAACAGCCCGGGACAATGGATTGAATGGGAAATCACCGTGCCCGAAAGCGGCTTGTATCAAATCGGCTTCAGAATGCGCCAGAATGAGGTGCGGGGACGTTCGACTCTGCGGCGTGTTTCGTTGGACGGCGAGGTGCTGTTCGATGAGCTGGAGCAGATTCGCTTTAACTACGGCATGAATTGGCAGACAGTCGTTTTGGGAGAGGAGACGCCCTATTCCATCTATCTGGAGGGAGGCAAGACTCATATCCTGCGGATGGAGGCAACCTACGGCTCATTGGATGATGCACTGTTGCAGATAGAGTCGCTCTGCCTGGAGATGATGGCAACCTATCGGGAAATCATCATGATCACCGGTACGGGAAATGCAATCGACAGCTACCGTGACTATATGCTCGATGAGCAGATTCCCACCTTGATGGACAGCCTATCGAATTATCGTCAGCGCTTAAAGGACATCAAGCAGCTGCTTTTGGAGTTAGAGGCAATGGCAAATGAGGATGCGGTGACAATCGACCGATTGGTTTATCGTATCGAAGGCTTTTTGGAGAATCCGGAGACGATTCCGTCGGGACTTTCCGATTTTTGTGATTCGATCGTCAGCATTTCGGCACAGCTGCAATCCTTGAAATCGCAGCCGCTGGAATTGGATTATATTTTTGTAAAGGGCGCGGAGCGAGAGACCCCGAAAGCGAATGTCAATTTCTTCTCTCAGCTCTGGTTTGATTTAAAGGTGATTTTAAGCTCCTACACCGAGGATTACGGCAGCTTATCCGAGGAAAAGGATGCACAGATCAACGTTTGGGTTTCGCTCGGACGTGACCAGGGTCAGATTATCAAAAACCTGGTGGATAACTATTTCTCCCCGCAATACAATGTGCGGGTCAATCTTTCGATTATGCAGACAGGCGTCAATGAAGCGGTGGCTACCGGTAAGAATCCGGACATCCTGCTGTTTGCGGGAGATGTTGTGAACCTGGCTTCTCGTGGCGTTTTGGCTGACATTTCGAAATATGACGGCTTCAATAAGCTCAAGGAGCGTTTTGCCAAGGAAGCATTTGTTCCCTTTACCTATCAAAACGGCGTCTATGCCGTACCGCTGGAGCAGACGGTAAACATGATGTTTTATCGTACCGATATCTTTGAAGAAATGGGACTTGAGGCACCGAAAACCTGGGATGATTTCCTGAAGGTGCTGAATACCCTGCAACGGAACCATTTGACGGCTTGTATGCCTGCCGGTGCAGATACGACCATCTTTGAGCTGAAGGTATATCAAAACGGCGGAACCATTTTCACACCGGATTTGTCGGCAGTAGATTTGGCAAGCGATGCCTGCTACTCGGCTTTCCGCGAGTGGACCGAGTACTATACTCGCTACAGCATGGAGCCGGAGGCGGTTTTGTTTGACCGTTTCCGTTCGGGCGAAGCACCCCTGGGTGTCGGCGCCGTTACCATGTACAATCAGTTCCGTTATGCGGCACCAGAGATTGACGGCTTATGGGAGATGATTCCGCTTCCGCAGACCGAGCAGGCGGACGGAACGCTCAGCAATATGACCAGCGGTACCGTTACCCCCGCGATGGTGTTCAAAAACGACAATGAGGAATTGTGCCTGGAATTTTTGGATTGGTTTACAAGCGCGGAGATCCAAGCTGCCTATGGGCAGGAGGTCGAGGCGATTCTCGGAATCGGTGCGCGTTATATGACAGCGAATCTCGAGGCGGTGGAGCAGATGAATTGGACGGCAAAGGAAAGTGCCGTGCTTCGCAGCGAGATGGAGCGGATGGTGATTACGCCTGCGGTGCCTGCCAGCTATTACGTAAAGCGAAATTTGACAAATGCTTTCCGAAAGGTATATAACTCGGGTTATTCTCCCCGTGAGGCGCTGTTGACCTATCAGGATGTGATTAACAGCGAGATTACCCGTAAAAACGATGAATTGGCACGACGTGCAGAAAGGGATGGTCGATCATGATACGAACCGCACAGGATCGCAGCATCAAAAAGAATTTGGATAAATATTTGATGATATTACCGTTTGGAATCATGTTTTTGATTTTTACGGTAATCCCGGTAGTGGCCGCTATTGTTCTCAGCTTTACCGATTTTAACATGGTGCAAGCACCGATTTGGAGCGGCTTGGACAACTATGTACGTATGTTTTTGGATGACGATGTATTTTTGATTGCACTGCGAAACACCTTGATTTTTGCCGTTATCACCGGACCGTTGAGCTATCTCCTCTGCTTGATTTTGGGTTGGATGGTAAACGAGTTCGGCAGAAGGACACGTACCTTTTTGACCTTTATTTTCTACCTGCCCTCCATTTCGGGCTCGATGGTAACCATCTGGTCATACATCTTGAGCGGTGACCCGAACGGTCTGCTTAACAGTATGTTGATGCGGCTCGGTATTACCGACTCGGCAATCCTATTTATGAGCGATACACGGTTTATTTTGCCCTTTTTGATTGTGGTTTCTCTTTGGTTTAGCTTGGGTACCTCTTTCTTGTCCTTTATTGCAGGCTTCCAGGGAATTGACCGTTCTCTCTATGAGGCGGGAGCAATCGACGGAATTCGCACCCGTTTTGAAGAGCTTCGTAAAATTACCCTGCCGTCGATGGGACCGCAGCTGATGTTTGCGGCTGTCATGCAGATCGGTGCTTCGTTTGCGGCAGGCGGTATCAGCGTGCAATTGGCGGGAAATCCGAGTACGGATTATGCCGGTGCTACGATTGTAACACACCTGCAGGATGTCGGTACCATGCGTTATGAGATGGGATATGCCTCTGCGATTGCGGTGCTGCTGTTCATAGCCATGATCGGTACCAATACCGGAATACAGAAAATTTTGAAGCGATATACAGATTTGTAAAAAGGAGAGAGCCGTATGTTAAAATATTCTCGTGTAGGACGACGACAAACACATTCGATTGCCGGTAGTGTGGCGCTGCTCCTGTTTTTGCTGATATTGGGCTCTTTGATGGTTTTGCCCTTTCTTTACGCGGTTTTGCAATCGATCAAGCCGGCAGAGGAGCTGTTTGTGTTTCCACCTCGCTTTTTCGTGCGCAATCCCACGGCGGATAATTTTATCAACCTTTTCCTGCGCACCAATAATATGTGGGTGCCGTTGGGACGATATATTGCAAACAGTATTGTGATTACGATTCTCGGCACGGCGGGAAGTGTTATTTTCTCGGCGCTGGCAGCATATCCGATTGCCAAGTTTCGTTTTCCCGGCGGAAGAGTTTTCGAAACGATGATCACGCTGGCTCTACTCTTTGTCGGTGATGTTACGGCGATTCCGCGGTATGTTGTGCTTAATGAGCTGGGCTTGCTGGATACACAGTGGGCATTGATTTTCCCGGCAATGGCAGGCACGCTGGGATTGTATTTGATGAAGCAGTTCATGACGCAGATTCCGGATGAATTGATTGAAGCCTCCATGGTGGACGGAGCCGGTATCTTTCGGCAATTCTGGTCGCTGATTATGCCGAACACAAAGCCCGCATGGATTACGGCGTTGGTACTGACCTTCCAGGCGTTATGGGCACAGGATACCTCCAATCTGGTTTTTACCGAGTCAAAGAAGAATCTGCCTGCTTTATTTCGTCAAATCACCTCGACAAATACGGTGGCGACAATGGGCATCGCGGCTGCAATCAGTATTGTGCTGTTGATTCCGCCGATTGTGGTATTTATTGTTTCACAAAGCCGCATGATAGAAACCATGACCTATTCCGGAATGAAAGGATAAAGAAGCAATGAAAAAAACGATTTGTTTGGTCGCAGTCATCCTTTCCTTGCTGTTTGGAATGTCGGTATCGGCATTTCAGCCGTACATAGGCTATACCTATGACGAGTGGGATTCCGGTATTCTTGCCGCAATCGGATACGGTGTTGAGTCGGTGCATTACGGCTCGGCAGACGGTGCGGTGGCTTTGGAGTCTCCGAAGGATATCTGCATTGATGAGTCGGGACAGATTTGTGTTTTAGGCTCGGGTGACAAGGGTGTTACCGTTTTCAATTCGGATTTTACCTTTGTAAAAAAGATAGATCAATTTGTGATGTCGGATGGCACTCCCTATACCTTAATTGATGCGCGAAGCGTTGAAGCGGCAAATGGGAAACTCATGATTGCCGACTATGAAAACATGGCGTTGGTGATATCGGATTATGACGGTAACGTATTGCAGCTTATCGAGAAGCCGACCAATCCGACTTTTCCTGCCGATATGGAATTTCGTCCTTATGCAGTGACGATTGATACGGACGGAAACATTTATGCGTTAATATTGGAAATATATCAAGGTGCTGCGGTATTTACACCGAATGGGGAGTTCAAGGGCTTTTACGGAAGCAATAAGGTTACTCCGACACTGCAGGTATTGGCGGATCAATTTTGGAAAAAGCTGATGAACGAAACACAGCGGGATCAGCTTTCGGATTATGTTCCTCAGCCGATTAAAAACATGGAGATTACCGCAAACGGCTTTATGTATTGCTGTACGGAAACCTGCGATTACGGAAATTCCAATCTGCGGTGCATCAATCCCTATGGTGAGGATGTCTGGAAAGGGACAAATGCCACGGGAGATTTGGAATATGCGGTTTCCAAGGGAAGCAATTTGTCTACCGAATTTGTGGATGTTGCGGTATCGGATACCGGATATATATTCGGCTTGGATTCTACCATGGGTCGGGTGTTTATGTATGACCCGGATCATAATTTGACCTTCTCTTTCGGCGGTTTGGGTAAGCAGGAGGGTGTTTTCTCCGACCCGACAGCCTTAGAGGTGCGGGGAAGCCGTGTTTATGTTCTGGATGCGGCAAAGAAATCCATTACGGTATTCGAGCCCACCGAATACGGCAAGCAGGTAGTAGCGGCACTGGATATGTACTTTGACAGCCGCTATGATGAGTCGGTTGATTTATGGAATCAGGTGCTCAAGCAAAACGGAAACGAGGCAAATGCCTATGACGGTATCGGCAAGGCGTTGCTGTACAGCGGGGACTATCAAGAGGCGATGGAGTATTTCCGCTTGGCGGGAAATCGCACCTATGAATCGCGTGCCTTTGAGCTGTATCGTACACAGCTGCTGAGAAAGTTTTTCCCGCAAATCGTGCTGGGGATTTTCATCGCGATATTCGTATTGGCAGCGGTAATGGTGGTTCGCAAGCTTCGCCGCAAGCAGCCGGCAGCGGCAAAAGCTGCGGCTGTGGTCGAGACCGAAGCAAAGCCGTCGAAGCATCTGTGGCGGGAATATTTCCGTACACTTCTTCATCCGGTAGACAGCTTTGATGAAATGCGGTATCAAAAATCAGGCTCCGTTTGGATTGCAGGTCTTTTTGTTGCGCTTTTCTTCTTGTTTACCCTGTTAGAGCGGCATATGCTTGCTTTCCGCTTTAATACATATACGGTTGAAAATACGAATGTGCTGTTAATTTTCTTGTCAACGGTATTGCTGGTGGTACTGGCGGTGTTGTCCAACTGGGGCTTGACCACACTTTGGGACGGAAAAGCCAATATGCGATTGATCTGGATTGTGTTCGGATATTCGTTGTCACCCTATGTAGTCAGTATTTTACTGCGTACCCTGCTCAGCAGCTTGTTGACAATAGAAGAAGGTGCGTTTACCGGCATTTTGACAGGCGCGTGTCTGTTATGGTCCGCCTTGCTTTTATGGTTCGGACTTTTGCAGACACAGGAGTTTACCGTAAAGAAAAATATTCTTTGTATTCTTTGCACCGTTGCCGGTATGGCACTGCTGTTACTGCTTGGATTTTTGGTGATTATGCTGTTTCAAGAGCTCTTTATCTTTTTAGGCGACTTCGGCAAGGAATTGCTGCAAAGGTTGGCTTGATATCGTTTAATGTAAATGGGAGGCACATATGAAACACAAAAATAAATGGCTCATTTGCTTGTCGGCTCTGATGATACTTATGACCTGTTTGGGATGTTCATCGGCAGATAAAATCACTTTGTCTCAGATGAGCTATCAGGCGGGCAGTGTGGAGGATGCACAGTATACGCTTGAGATGGATGAAAACGGCTTTTTTACGCTTGTATCACGGAAAGACGGTTATCGCATCTCTTCTGTTCCCGCGACGGATACGGCGGAAGGCGGATATATTCCCGCCGCAGTACAAGCTGCCTTAGTAGTTGAGATATATACCCCATCCACGGGGGAGAAGGTCACGCTGGACAGCTACTCCTCTTCGGCATTGTCGGAGGGCTTGAAGCTCCGCAAGGAAAAGAATGAAATCATTGCGGAATATACCTTTGTCGGCGTGGATTTGACAATACCGGTGCATTATACTTTGCGTGACGGGCGCTTTTCAGTTACCGTTATTCCCTCTGAAATGAAAATGGGCGATGATTTGCTGGTGCAATCCATCGCGCTTCATCCCTATTTCGGCGGCGGAAGCGGAACCGATGACGGCTTTATGGTTGTGCCGGATGGCTCGGGTGCCTTGATTCGCTTTAATACGATGGTAGCCGATACCTATGAGCAGAAGATTTACGGCTTGGATCAATCGTTGTACCGCTTGAGCGAGTATGAACACGAGCAGCCGGTTGTGATGCCTATGTTCGGCATTTCCAATGCAAAAACAGGAGTGCTCTGTTTGGGCGTTGTGACAGGCGGTGTCGGAGACGCCTCGGTTTTGGCAGAGTGCGGAAACGATATGACCGGATTTAACGGTGTTTGGGCAAATTTCAACCTGCTGTCACAGGATATCCATCATTACGATGATTATCGTCCCGATGTGGATATGTATGCGGAGGAATTAAAGGATGTCGGTCCGTTACAGGTCACCTATCTGCTGGAGCGCTCCGATGCTCCCGATTATGTGCAGCTGGCAAAGCTGTATCGTCAATATCTGGTAGAGGAATATGGCTTGTCCGCATTGTCTCAGGCAGAGTCTGCCGTGGCAATTGATACCGTATCGGCAAGCGTGAAAAAGAAAACTATCCTGGGCATTCCTTACAATGGCGTGCAAACCCTGACAACCTATGAGCAGTGTCGGGAAATGGTAGAGGAAATGGCACAGCAGAGCATTCCGACCGTTTTACGATTGACAAATTGGTCCACCCAGACAGTGCGCGGGAAAACATTGACTAATATTTCATTGCCGCATTCGCTGGGAAGCAAAAGTGAGCTGGAACAGCTGCTTTCTACCGCTTCCAAAAACGGAAAGGTGTATCTGGCGGGGAATATCTCCGAGGTTTACAGCGGCGGATTTTTATGGCGCTTTTTAAATTGTGCCAAAGATATGCGCGGCTCGGTAGCGCTTTATCAGCATTTTAATACTGTAACCCGCTATAACGAGGGTGAGGGACATTATCTGCTGAGCAACGCCGGTGTGCTCGATTATACAAAGACCTTCGGACAGAAGCTCAGCCGCTACAATCAATACAGCGGTGTTGCCGTAGATGGCTTGAATACGCTCTATACCGACTTCGGCTCTACGCAGGGAAGTATGACAACAACGGTAAATACCTACACAGAGGCACTGAAATCCCTTAAAGAACAAAAGCTTTCGGTAGCGGTAAACGGCGGAAATGCGTTTTCTCTCCCGATGGCAGACTTTATCTTCAGCCTGCCCTCTGAGGATAGCAATTACGATATGGCATATGAAGAGATTCCTTTTTATCAGCTTGCCCTGCATGGCTTGATTTCTTATTCTTCGGAGCCGATCAATCTGTCCTCCGACCCGCAAAAGGCGTTTCTGAAAGCGGTCGAGACCGGTTCACTGCTGCAATATCGTTTGATGTATGCAGATGCGGAGGCGGTACGCTATTCCCGCAATGAGGATCTGTACAGCAGTACCTGGTCGCGCTGGAAGGATGTCATCGGGGAGCAATATCGCGAATGGCTCACGATGATGGAGGATAAGCAGACCCTTGAGATTGTCGGACACCAAAAGCTGGCAAACGGGGTATACCAAACCGTATATGCGGACGGTAGCAGCGTGCTTGTCAACTATTCGGATACCGCCTATCAATATCAAGGCGTAACGGTGGAAGCGATGGGCTGTGCGTCGGTGAAAGGAGAAAACAGAGCATGAAGATGAGCTATCAGTCAAAAAAGGCTGTTTACGGATTTTTGTTTACGATTCCTTGGTTGATCGGCGCAGTGATATTTTTTGTGGCGCCGGTGTTGTTATCCTTTTTGTTCAGCATTAACGAAGTGGACTCTGTTTCCTTTCAGTTTACCTATATCGGCTTTAAGCAGTATTCCGAGTTCTTTGTCGGGAATGCCACCTTTTTGCCGGAGCTGACGAAGTCGATTCGTGATATGCTGTTGTCGGTTGTCATGGTCATGTTTTTCAGCTTGTTTATTGCGAATATTCTGGTTGCGAAATTTCGCGGCTCGCGTTTTTTCCAAACGGTTTTCTTCCTGCCGTTCATCATTTCGACCAGTATGGTCATCTACATTATCAACGGCTCTATGGAAGCGGGCGGAGATGTCGGACAATCTATGGAGCTGCAGCTGACCATCTTCCGTAACATTCTGGCATCCACCAATATCAGCGCGGATATCGGTTCCACGTTGGAGGAAATGCTCAACAGCATGATAAACGTTTCATGGAAATGCGGCTTGCAGATTGTGCTGTTTATGGCGGCAATTCGGAACATTTCGCCCTCGGTAAAGGAAGCAGCCGTAATCGAAGGTGCTACCGGCTGGGAGACCTTCTGGAAGATTACCTTCCCGATGATTTCGCCGGTTTTCCAGTTAAACCTGATTTACAGTATTATCGACAGCTTTATGGATCAATCAAACGGTATTGTTTCCTGGATAGAGGGCTTGTCAAGCGGTCTTGAATTGACCGCAAGCACTACGCTGGCTTGTATCTATTACGGAATCGTGTTTATTATCATCGGCATTTTGCTGTTATTGCTTCGCAAGCATATTTTCTATTACACAGACTGATAAAGGAGGAATCAAGGGATGAATAATCCGGCAATTGAACGAAGAGGAAAAAATATAGTTAAAAAAGCCAGAGAAATCGCTTGGAAATGGTTTCGCTTGATCCTTTTGATCGGTCTTGCTTTTGTTATGCTGTACCCGTTGTTGTATATGGCATCGGTTGCCCTGCAGGAAAAGAAGGATATGTTTGACAGCACAGTGTATTGGATTCCCAAGCATTTTACCATGGAGAATATATCTCGTGTTTTCGATGCAATACAATATCCGAGAGCGATTTTGTTTACAGTGGTTCTTTCGGGCGTGTGTGCCTTTCTTTCGGCGTGTGTCTGCGCATTGGCAGCATACGGCTTGTCTCGATTCAAATTTAAAGGGCAGGGCATTTTGATGGGTCTGGTTTTGATGATGATTGTCATTCCCGTTGCCTTTTATCGTATGCCGTTGTATATGATTATGAGCAAATTTCATTTGCTGAATTCGCCGATGTCCTTTGTCTTGCCGGCATTGTTGGGTGCAGGTATCCGCTCCGGCTTGTACATTTATTTATTCCGACAGTTTTTCAAGGGAATGCCCAAGGAGCTGGAGGAGGCGGCATATATTGATGGATGCGGATATGTCAAAACGTTTACCAATATTATGCTTCCGTCGGCGGTTCCGATTTTTGTGACGGCATTTTTGTTCGCTTTTGTTTGGTATTGGAATGATTATCAGCTCAGCCAGCTGTTCATTCAGGAGTTCCACGGGGTTCGCACCCTGTCATCCTCACTTGCCAATATCGGAACGATTATGTATTCCGCATTTCCGGATGTTCCGACCGGTCAGTTTGACGATATTCAATATACCTTGGATAAACAGGCGGCAAGCTTGCTGGTAATCGGTCCGTTACTGATGTTCTATTTAGTGTGTCAGCGGTTTTTCGTAGATAACATCGCACGAACGGGAATCGTTGAATAAACGAAGACCGAAGAATAGGAGAGAAGACAATGAAGCAACTTAATTTGCAGCAATATTTAGAGCTTATGGAGCGCAAATCCAAAGAAAATCTGGAACAATGGAAGAATTGTCCCTATATGGACTTGTCAAGAGATTTCTTTTCTCGTTTTCATCGGGATGATGACTTGAAATGCGAGCCGAATGAGGTGGAAATCAAAGGCGGCTGGCGGATTCTTTTCGATTCCGATGCACCTGTGGTGGAGCATATGGCGGAAAAGCTGAGAGAATTCCTTTCCCGTTGCATGAAGGTGGAATTAAGTGTTGAGCGGATTTCCAAGGCAGATACCGCCGCGTCGGCAATCGTTTTTTGCCAAGCGGAGGAGAAGCTCGAGGGCTTTAAGCTGACCGCAGAGCAGGATCGTATCCTCATTACGGCATCGAATCCATCGGGTCTGCGGGACGGTGCAGTTCGGCTGATCGGTCTGCTGGGATTTCGGATGGCTCCCTATTTTCCGATTTCGTCGGTTGCCTATACTCCCAATTTGGCGGTACGGAATGTCGGTCTGGGCGGACCGGAAAACGATGTGTTTTACGGAAGCAACGCCGTAACGCTCGGCGAATATGATTTGTATGCGATCTCCGAATCGGAGGCGATTCCGGAGCTGAAAGCAAGAAGAAAGCCCGAGTTGCTTGCCGAGCTGATTGATAGGGGTAAGAGCGCACAAGAATATGCGCTGAAAAGCTATATTCGTCTCCATACGCGGGAGAAATTCAAGGAAAACGATCCGATTTTCGATGCTTATCCGGATATGCGGGGAAGCCGCACCTGGACGGCAGACGGAGAATTTGTATTGTGCACCTCACATCCGCTGTTTCGGCAATATCTGTCCGAAACGATTGAGGGAATTTTCCGTGCGGTTCCGGGACTTTCCGGTGTGATTGTGATTGTCGGCGGAGAGGGCTTTTATCATTGCTATATGCGTCCGTACGGTGTGGAAGAGGGGAAAACCTCCTGCCCGCATTGTTCACAGCATAGCGCGGAACATATTGTAAGCGATCTTTGTAACCTGTTGGCGGAGTCGGCACGTAAGGCAAATCCGGAGGCGGAAATTTTGGCATGGCTGTATTCCGCAGGCTGGTAAAAGGAACCGTATCAGCTGGACTTTATCAAGCAGCTGAATCCGGGCGTATCGGTGGTGACCGAGCTGGAAAAGGATAATATCCTTTCGAAGCCGGGCGGCATTGAAAAGCTGATGTGGGATTACAGTATTGACAAGGTGACACCGGGAGCGCGTGCCGTTGCGCAGATTGCCACCGGAGCACCGGTGCACGCACTGTCTATGGCGGAGATGTCCTTTGAGCAGGCACTGCTTCCGATGATTCCCGCTCCGGGACGTTGGGCAAGACGCTCCGAGGCGATTGTCAATTCGGGTGCACACGGAATCTATCTGTGGAATATGGCACCCTTTCACGGCGTGATGACAGGAGAACTGTATCAATATAAATGGTTTGAACCGTCTATGCCGGATGAGGAGCTTTTGTTTAAGCTTGCCAGACGTACCACCGGAGATGACCATGCGGCGGAGCTGCTGGTTGATGCCTGGAAAGAGGTCGATCACGGCTTTGACTATATGCCGTTTGCGCAATCCTATTACAGAGGACCGGAATACTTGGGGCCGGCTCAGCCGATTTGGTTGGATGAAACCGATGAAATTCCCGAGGTGTTCTATGGATATTATTGCTTCCTGGTAGAATGCAACTCCGAAGCTTCGATTGAGCCTCAGCCTACCTGCGTACCGCTGTCCTATACAGCAACACATCGCGAGGGCGACAGCGCCGTGGTGGAAACCTACTACCGTGTGGAGGAAGGATATTTACAGCGTGCGGTGGAGCGGCTCAACCAAATCGAGAAGCTGATTCGTCCGGAATATCAAACCCTGTTTGAGGCAGAGACCCTCCCGATTCGTTGGATGTACCACGCTGTGCGTACCGCTGCCAATATGTTTGAGGCGGGACGGCTTGTCCGCTCTCTGGAGGAGCAGACCGACACCGCAAAAGCAATGAAGTTGTTGTCCCGTTTGGAGGAACTCCTCAAAAACGATTTGGAAAATACCCGTGAGGCGCTGCCGATTGCGGAAAAGGATAAGCGCTTGGATACATGGCACCGCGGTGACCATAGCTTTAACCACCTGGATGATATGCTGAATGCGAAAATTGCACTGACCGAGAAGCAAATCAATGAAAAATTGCCCGCTTGGGTAAAAAAATATACATCAGCTAAGTAAGGAGAAGTTGATTATGTCGAATACAATTGAGCAATTGAAGAAAAAATTAGAAGAGGGACGCATTGCGGATATTTATCGCACCACCTATGCTTCCTTAATCGATCGCGTAAGCGATGTAGGTTTGTTCCCCGAGTCCATCCGTGCAAACGGCTACGGACAGGTACAGTATAACCGTTCGATTGGTGCGGTTTGGGCTTTGTATGATGCAACGGGACAGTATGAGCTGTTTGAAAAGGTCATTCGTTTTACACTGGATTCGGCAAAGCGCTCCGGAATCAACCGTATTTCTCACGTTACCTTTACTCCCACTGAGGAAAACGGTGAGATAAAGCAGGAATTTGACATTCTCGACCAGCCGGACGGTGCGTTCCATGTTATCGGCGGATGGGCAAATTTCGTTATGAGCGGACACGCTTCTCAAGCGGTGGAGGATGATTATTACGATTTGATGAAGGTACATACCAATGTGCTGTTTGACCATCCGTATTTCTTCTACAATAAGCGTTTCTATGATGCAAAATATGTCATGCCGTCAACCGAGTTGCGCTTGATTTTCAATCCTGCATTTGAACACAGCCGTGAGGGCAGATATTGGATAACCTATGACATCCTGACACAGTGCTTCGGCGGTTCTGCGTTGGAGGCTATGATTAAGGTCGCGGAAAAACGGGGCGATAATGCAACCGCAGAGCGTTGGAAAGATTGCCTTGCACAATTGCGTACAGGTATTGATAAGTATATGACTACGACCATTGACGGCAAAAAGGTCTATTTGGAGATGCTTCTGCCCGATAGCGCTTGGGGCAAACCGTTTAAGGGCATGGGCTGGCCGAACTGGGCGGTTATCGCCGCACAGTGGCAGCCGTTGGAGCAGGAAGTGCTGGATAATACCATTGAGCATCTCAGAAAGAAGCTGTGGGTAGAGGCTCCCGAAACCAACGGACTCCATTATCTCATCAACGAGTATGAGGAGGACGGCAGCATTCAGTATGAAAAGGGTATGCTCTTTAAGCTGGCAGGCTGGGATATTGCTTATTCCGTAGAGAAAAAGGAATATGACCACATACTGGAGTTTTTGGAGTTTATCGAGACTATCGTTCCGGAGGAACTGCTCCCCGAGGATGTACGCTATGCAGACGGTCAATGGAAGTTTAACGATCTCGGTTCTGCGGAGCAGAATCTGTGGTGGTGCTGGGGCATGGCACTTCTGCGGAAGAGCCTGGGAATGTCTCCGGCTCCCGAGCTGTAAGAAAAAATCGGTTTATATATAG
>CAZFQM010000006.1:0-16877 GCA_964520995.1 uncultured Oscillospiraceae bacterium | reverse complement strand
GGGAGAACTTCGAAAGGCTGATAGAGCTTAACCGCACCGAGGAATATCTGCAGCTGAAATATCCTTTTTTAAAGGACGGATATCATTACGATACCACGGCAAAGGTCTATCATCTCAATCCGCTGTCAACCGAGCAATCTATTGACCTTTTCGAGGCTTGGTCCATTACCGCGGAGGAGGTGGCGCAGGCGCTGACAAAGGATATTCTGTCGCGGCCGCTCGGCTTTGAGCTTGCTCCCGATGCGGAATATGTCGGACAAATTTTATTATCGACCACGGGAATATCGGAGCACCGGCTTGACACAAGGCTGCGAGAAGCGTCCGGAGCGACGGCAGTAAAGATATACGAATGTGACCGAAATATTCTGGCATTGCTGGAAAATCGAGGCTTTTTAACTGCGCTGCGCCGCACAAAGGCGGAATACAGCGATGTTCTTTATTTTTATCCTGCCGCCGAGAAGGAGGAAAATTTCGAATATAATTATCGTGTTTCCGGTATAGACGGTTATCAATATGAAAAGGCGGAACCGAAATATTACAGAATCACCGACGAGGAGGATCGCGCCTTTTTGTTGAAGCGGTTTCAACCGTCATATTACAGCGAGGTGGATTGCGATGCGGTTACGTTGTGGGCAGACTCGAATTATATCGCCTTCCTTGTTCCGAATATAGAGCAAGCCAAGCTGGAGGAGATACTCAGTCGCGCCGAGATTGTGGGCTATGTGGAATACTAGCGGCAGGATATGAAAGATAAGCTTTGACTTTCGATATTTGAAGAAACAGTGAGAAAACAAGAGGTATCGCGAGATAATCACGGATATTTCTGAAAAAGCGGAAGTTTTATGCAATTTATCGAATTAGCATTTTACTACGCTAAAGTATATAATAGATATATACTCAGAAAGAAAACAGCTTGAAAGGATGAATATCAGTATGAAAAGAATAGCGGCAATGCTTTTAGCCGGCGTGATGATGGTATCGCTGTTGGCAGGCTGCGGAGCAGACAAAGACGATTCCGCCCTGACCATCGGAATCGATGCGAACTTCCCGCCGATGGGATTTGTTGACGAGGATGGTAACACGGTTGGATTTGATATCGACCTTGCCCGGGCAGTTGGCGAAAAAATGGGCAAGGAAGTAAAATTCCAATCCATCAACTGGGAATCTAAGGAGTTGGAATTGGACGGCGGCACCGTCGATGTGATCTGGAACGGCTTAACGATGACCCCGGCAAGAGAAAAGGCAATGACCTTTACTGCGCCTTATTTGAAAAACAAGCAGGTCGTTGCGGTTTTGAAGGATTCTTCGATTCAAACCTTTGCGGACATGAAGGATAAAGCCGTTGTTTTGCAAAAGGGCTCTACCGCAGTGGATGCGTTAAAGGATGAAAAGAATAAAGCATTGGCTGATGTGATTAAGAGCACCACCGAGCTGGAGCAGAATATGCTCTGCTTCACCGAGGTTGAGAACAAAAGAGCAGATGCGGTTATCGTAGATGAGGTTGTTGCGAAGTATTATCTGACCAAACATCCCGACAAGTTCCGTTTGCTGGAAGAGACCTTGGCGGATGAATTCTACGGCATCGCAGTAAAGAAAGGTAATACCGAACTGCGCGACAAGATCCAGAACGCTTTGGACGAATTGGAAGCGGAAGGAAAAACTGCCGAGATCAGTACAAAATGGTTCAGTGAGGATATTTATTACTCCTCAGCGGAGAAATAAGACGTCACGGCATAAAGATGAAAACGAGGCTTGTCTTGCGAAGAACGTGAGACGAGCCTTTTCGTTTTGCTTGTGATTTTATCGTTTTGAGCATATCGACTTGAAAAAAGGAAAAATTTCAGGGAAGAAACTATTTATTTCCGCGGGAAGATATGGTATAATGATTTTAAAGCACGCTGCGCTTTAAAATCATTGAAACACTGCTCGCTTCGCTGCGCAAGAGGTATGTGTTTGAATGAAAAGCATATTCCCCTCAATGAAAGGTTGCTTTAAACCCGTAGGGACAAGTCTCCCGACTTGTCCGCCCGGGATGGTTCCAAACGTAATGACATACTATATCTCGCACCGCACCGCTGTTTCGAAAGCGTGCGGCAGATAAAACGATTATTTTCCGGAAAGGAAGCTCAATATATGTACCCATTAAAATTATCTCCCGCCTTTAAGGATTATCTCTGGGGCGGTACACGGTTGAAAACCGATTTCCATAAGCAAACGCCCTTGACAAAGGTGGCGGAAAGCTGGGAGCTGTCCTGCCACAAGGACGGCGTCAGCGTTATTGCAAACGGCAGATATAAAGGAATGCCGCTTACCGAATACATCAATCAAAAAGGGACGGCGGTTTTGGGAACCGATTGCCGTGCGTTTGAATATTTTCCCATCCTCATCAAATTGATTGATGCGTATGACAATTTATCGGTTCAGGTGCATCCGAACAATGAGTATGCACTGAAAGAGGAGGGGGAATACGGTAAAACCGAAATGTGGTATATCGTGGATTGTGAGCCGGGCGCTTCTTTGCTTTACGGCTTCCGACACGAGATATCCAAAGAGGAAATGGAGCGGCGAATCCGTGACAACACTCTGCTTGAGGTAACAAACAGCGTTCCGGTTCACAAAGGGGACGTCTTTTTCATCGAAGCGGGAACTCTGCACGCGATCGGAAAGGGCATTTTGATTGCGGAAATTCAGCAAAACTCCAATACCACCTATCGTATTTATGATTACGGCAGAGTCGGCGCCGACGGAAAGCCGCGTCAGTTGCATATCGATAAGGCTTTGGAGGTTACCGAGCGGAATTGTCCCTCACGGGAGCCGAAGCCGCAGGGCGAGACCGTTCGAAAAAGCGGATATACCCAAACCTTGCTGGCGTCCTGCGAATATTTTACGGTAACGGCGTTTCACCTGAAAAAATCGGTGGATCTAGGGGCGGATGAGACATCGTTTCATTCTCTTTTGGTGCTGGACGGAGAGGGAGAGCTTACCTGGCAAAATGATGTTTCCGGTGAAATGCGCCTGACCGTTTCCAAGGGGGACAGCGTTTTTATTCCTGCCGGGATGGGCGCTTATCGGATAAACGGAGCTGTTGATTTTCTTTTAACCAAGATATAATAAAAGCATAGCAAAAAAGCAGAAAGGACGAAAAATATGAAGTATTATGTCGGTATTGATCTCGGAGGAACCAATATAGTAGCGGGAGTCGTGGATGAAGCTTACACCATTGTGGCAAGCGCAAAATGTAAAACCAATTGTCCGCGTCCTGCCGAGGAAATTATTTCCGATATGGCAAAAGTTGCTCTTGAGGCAGTAAACAAAGCGGGTATTACCATGGATGAGGTGGAATGGGTCGGTGTCGGCTCTCCCGGTATGGCGGATACCGAGACCGGTGTCATCGTTTATGCCAACAACCTGGATTTTTACGATGTTCCGTTGCGTGATATGCTGGAAGCACAGCTGCACAAAAAGGTATATGTCGGCAACGATGCCAATGCGGCGGCATACGGCGAGTTTATGGCGGGCGGCGCAAAGGGCGCAAAGAGCGCGATTGCAATTACATTGGGCACCGGAGTCGGTGGTGGTATCATTATTGATTCCAAAATTTATACCGGATTTAACTTTGCGGGCGCAGAACTGGGTCATATGACCCTGGTAGCAAACGGCAGACCCTGCAACTGCGGAAGAAAGGGCTGTTATGAGGCATATGCCTCCGCAACCGCTTTAATTGCATTTACAAAAGAGGCCATGCTGGCGGACAAAGACAGCAAAATGTGGGAGCTTTGCGACGGAGATATTGATAAGGTAAGCGGACGGACGGCATTTGACGGCTTGCGTGCAGGAGATGCAACGGCAAAAGCGGTGACCGATAAATATATCGGATATTTCGCAGAGGGTGTCATCAGTATCATCAACATCTTCCAGCCGGAAATCCTCTGTGTTGGCGGCGGTATCAGCAAGGAGGGTGACCTTTTGCTGGATCCGATTCGTCATCTGCTTGCTACCGAATGCTATTCTCGTTTCAGCAAGCAAAGCACTAAGGTTGTAACCGCAAAATTGGGAAATGATGCCGGTGTAATCGGCGCAGCCTTGCTCGGCTTTGCCGAATAACATGACCTGCTTCGGTAAAAAATAAAGCCGTAACCAAAAGGAAAGGATGTAGACAAGATGGAGGAATATGTAACGCTCACAATCGGAAAGCAAAAAAATATTGCGTTGATTGCTCATGATAATATGAAGCATGAGTTGGTTTCGTGGGTAAAAGAGAATGCCGACATTTTAAAAAAGCATTTTTTAATGGGCACCGGAACCACTGCCAAGTTGGTAGCGGAGGAAGCTAATTTGCCGGTACGCGGATATAACAGCGGTCCCTTGGGCGGAGACCAGCAGATCGGCGCTCGCATTGTAGAGGGAAGAATTGATTTTGTTATCTTTTTCTGGGATCCGTTGATGGCACAGCCTCATGACCCCGATGTAAAAGCGTTGCAGAGAATCTGCGTCTTGTATGATATTCCGTTTGCCTCTAATCGTGCTACGGCTGATTTTTTACTGCATTCCGATTTGATGGACAAGGAATATGACCGCAAAATTCTTAACTTTAACAAGACCATTGAAAACAGGCTGGAATCATTTAAATAAAAGGAATGATTTTATGGAGCGTTATGCATGGAAAGCGGTTGTAAAGGACGGTATGCTGGACGAGTATGTCAAAAGGCATCGGGAGATTTGGCCCGAGCTGGTGGCGGTGCTGAAGCAAGCGGGAATTTACAATTATACGATTTGGAATGTCGGAAATGAGCTGTTCGGCTATTACGAATGTGAAAAAGGCTGTGCTTATGCCGCTAAGGTGCAGGCGGGGAGCGCAGTGGTAGATCGGTGGAATGAGTTCATGAAAGATGTTATGATTATGGAAATGGACCCCGAGACCGGTGCACAGCCGAAGCTGACACAGGTGTTTTTCATGGAATAGCTTGCTGTTACGGCAGAAACAGGTAAAATTGACTCAATCAATGAAGATAAAAGGGGGCAGCCACAGCTTTTTCGTGGCTGCCCCCTCAGCTTGCAGACAAACTACAAGCTATAAGCCCCTTTTCATGGAGAAACCGAGGACATGCGCATCGGTTTCGACCTCGACAATCCGCGTCGCAACGCGGATTGTGGGGTGAGGTTGGGAGAGGGGAAAGTCCCCTTTCCCAGAGCGTTGTCGACTTTGTCGACACGCTCAGAAGGTAGCCACAGCTTTTTCGTGGCTGCCTTCTTTTTGTTTCTTGTTATCCCTCGTAGACCAGCTTTTCGGAGATCATCTTATCGACATTGGAGGCGTCCCACCATGCGCCGGAGATCGCCACCTCCTTTTCAACCGCTTTGCCCTCCGCCGCCGCAATCGCCTGCATGACCGCATGATAGCCGATCTGATAAGAATCCTGCGCCACCGCACCGACTAATTCGGCGCCATCGCTTTTCTTCATCCACTCGATCTGCTTGGTGCCGGCGTCGAAGCCGCAGAATTTGATTGCATCATATTTGCTTCCTGCCGCACCGATTGCATCGTAGACCTGCTTTACCACACCCTCATTGGACATAAAAATTGCATTCGCGCCCTTTTGCTCCAATGCTTCCAGGGCATCCTTATAGGCGTTGTTGGCATCGCCCGGCTTGACCTGCGTTTCGATGATGACCTTGCCTTTGGTATCGGCATCGGCTTCGGACAACGCTTTGAATTTATCAATAAATCCGCCTGCACGGTCGATGCCGGTTTGGGTCTCATCGTGCTGGATCACACCGACGACATACCGCTCGGAGGCGGCAATCTCCGATTTGATTGCCGCAAAGAATTTTTCCGCCGCCACTGCCGCCGCATCGCGATTGCTGGTTGCAACCGAGGAGACAATCGGATTTTCGTTTCCCAAGGCCGCAACATCCTTTTCCCAGATGCCGCTGTCGAATTGCACGATTGGAATTCCCTCTTTTTTTGCTTTCTTTAAGGAGTCGGTAAATCCCTCTCCGATGGTTGCGAGGACGATGGCGGCGGGACCGTTGTTGATTGCGGTGTCAACCATTTCTTTCTGGGAGGGAAGATCCTTGGCGGATTCGCTGGCAGGACCACGAAAGGTGATTTTGTAGCCCTTTTCCTTTCCTGCCGCTTCTGCCCCCGATTTGACAGATTGCCAGAAAGCGTGAGATTCGCCCTTTGCCACGACGGCAATGGTTTTTTCTCCGCTATCATTGTTGCAACCGCTCAAACCGAGTGCCATTGCAACTGTTAAAGCACCGGATAGGAGAAACGCACCTGTTTTTTTGATGAAAATCATAGTGATACCTCTCTTTGTTTTGTATTTCGGCATAAGCCTATGCTGTTATTTTGCCTGCTTTCGTTTTGCATATTCTGCTCGAAAGGCTATTTTGTTTGCGGCAATTTCTTTTTTTAAGGCTTCGATTTTGTCCTTGCGTTCACGGTCGGTTAAGCTTGCGTCTATCCAAGTGGTGTCAATTTGCGCTTCCAGCTGACGTTGTCGCTCCTTGTATAAGCTCTTGTATTGCGCGGCTTGCGTTTGGCGATTCACACGGTTGGCGTTTTTGTTTTTGATGACATCCATTAAAACTGCGACAACGACAATGATACCGGTTAAAGCATAGGTGACATAGGTGGCGTTTACGGTGAGATCAAATCGTGCCAGCACATAGTTTAAGCCGCTTCGAATGACAACCAGCATGACAGAACCGATTACCGAGCCTGCAATTGAGGCAACTCCTCCTGCAGCGCTGGTACCGCCGATATAGACGCCTGCAATGGCATCCAGCTCCATGCCGTTTCCGGTTGCCGCCGCAACGGTCGGGAAGGAGGCTGCCCAAAAGATTGCCGCAATGCTCGCACCGATGCCACTGATGGTATATGCAAGAACCTTGTATTTTTCGGTGTTGATTCCGGATAGTCGGGTTGCTTCCTCGTTGCTTCCGATCGAAAGAATGTACCTGCCGATTTTGCATTTATACATCAGATACATACAGAGAATGCCGAAGCCGACTACCCAAAACAAGCCGACCGGCAGGTCGTTGACATTAGAGAACAGCCTGTTAAACCATGTCCCGCTCGGGAAGAAAACGTTCGGCACCGCTACGACAATAGCGCTCAATCCGCGGGCAAACATCATTGTGCCGAGGGTGGCGATAAAGGCGGGAAGCCTTAGCTTTGCCACCAATATGCCGTTTATCAAGCCGAACAACGTACCGATGAAGAGCATAACGGGAATAGTGAGCCACAGCGGCATACTGTTCTCATATAGCTTGCCGGCGATGACCGCCGAGGCGATACAGACGGTGCCGATCGACAGGTCGATACCGCCGGTTGCAATCACAAAGGTGACTCCCAACGCCATAATCGCATACGGAGCCAAGGATTGCGCCATGCTTACAATGTTTCCGATGCTGACAAAGCGCGGATTCAAGGCGGTAAAAATGGCAATCAGAACGATCAACGCCGCAATGACAATCATGTTTTGCTTGCCTTTGGTGTTTAGCATATTGAATGCTTTGGCGCCCGCATTTCGCAATTTTCTGGAAGCGGGTATTCTTAAACTGTTATTTTTTTCCATAGGTTGCACCCTCTCGCATAGTAGCATATTTCATGATTTCCTCCTATGTGGCATCCTTGATATCAAGCTCGGCAGTGATTCTGCCCTCACACATAACAATCACCCGATCGCTGAGTCGCTGTATTTCCGCCAGCTCGGAGGAAATCATGATTACGGATTTTCCCTGTGCAGCAAGAGCTTCCATCAGCGCATACATCTCGCTTTTGGCACCGATATCGATTCCGCGTGTCGGCTCGTCAAAGATGAAAATATCGGAGTCTTTGAGCAGCCACCTGGCGATGATGACCTTTTGCTGATTGCCGCCCGAGAGATTTTTCAACTTTTGTTCCATGGAGGGCGTTTTGGTGCGAAGCTTTTGATTGGCAGCCGCCGCAGCCTCGCGGATTTTACCGTCCCGGATAAAGCCGTACCGAATGTAATTTTCCAGGGAAGCCAGCACCGAATTTTCCGCTACCGATTTATCCAACATTAAGCCGTATTGCTTTCGATCCTCGGAAAGATAACAAATGCCGTTTTTTACCGCTACGCTCGGTGCGGTGATTTTCACCCTTTTGCCCTTGATGTAGATTTGCCCGCTGTCCGGGAGGTCTGCACCGTAAATGGCTCTGGCGACCTCGGTTCTTCCCGCACCCATCAATCCGGAAAAGCCCAGTATTTCACCGCGGCGAAGCTTAAAGCTGACATCCTTGACGGCAGTACCACTGTTGAGATGCCGTACCTCCAAAACGGTTTCCGCATTTTCGGGGACGCGGCTTTTTTCTTTTTTGTCGCCGTAGATGACACGTCCGACCATCATGTTAACGATTTCGTCCTTGGTAGTATCTTTGGTGTTCAGCGTTCCGACATATTCTCCGTCGCGCATGACGGTTACGCGGTCGGAGATACGATTGATTTCATCCATTCGATGAGAAATATAGATCATGCCGATTCCCTTGTTGCGGAGATCGTTCATGATTTTGAATAATTCCTCGACCTCGGTCTGTGTCAGAGCGGCAGTCGGCTCATCTAAAATAAGCAGCTTGGAGTGATGGGAGATTGCCTTGGCGATTTCCACCATTTGCTGCTTGCCGACCGTTAAGCTACCCAACATCACGGAGGGATCGATGTTCACACTGATTCGCTCGAAAAGCAGTTTTGCATCCTGTTCCATTTTGGCATCGTCGATATAGAAATTGCTTTTTAGCGGCTCCCTGCCGATATAAATATTTTGCGCAACGGTCAGATGATTCATCATATTAAGCTCCTGATGAATGATGCTGATGCCTGCCGCCTGTGATTCGGCAATGTTTGCAAACGCTACTTCTTTGCCGAAGAGGAAAATTTGACCGCCGTCCCGTTGATGAATACCGCACAGTACCTTCATTAAGGTAGATTTTCCGGCACCGTTTTCTCCCATCAGGGCATGAACCTCTCCCGCCCGAAGCTCAAAATGAACCGATTTCAGCGCGTGCACGCCGAAAAAGCGCTTTTCGATTTTATCCATTATCAAAATAGTTTCGCCCACTGCATATCCTCCCAATCAAAAAATTTGATATTGCTTTGGATGTTGTCATTATAGCTTTGCCCATACACGAAGGAATATCATAAAATACAGAAAAAACGAAAATTGACAGAATGAAAGTTGTTGCTTTATAAAAAAATCTTAACAAGTCGCGTCGGCACTTGTTAAGATTTTTCGGCAGCACCGAGTACTGCCTCTCAAGGATGTCATGTCAAAGAAGAGGTTATTGAATCAGTTGTTTTTGTCGCCCGGCTTAAAAAACAGTGCCGTCAGGAATCCGAAGATAAGGGCAGCGGAGATTCCCGCCGAGGCTGCGGTTAGTCCACCGGTGAAAATTCCCATAAGTCCGTTTGCCGCAACCGCTTCCTTGACTCCCTTGGAAAGCAGGTAGCCAAAGCCGGTAAGGGGAACCGAGGCGCCCGCACCCGCAAATTCGATCAGCGGTTGATAGACGCCGATTGCTCCCAAAGCAACCCCGGAGACGACATAAGCTACCAAAATGCGGGCAGGGGTCAGCTTTGTGTAATCAATGAGCAGTTGCCCGATGGCACAAAGTGCTCCGCCCACCGAAAATACTTTTAAATACATCAAAAAATCCATGCTTGCACGCTTCCTTTCCGTTATGTGGGAATATGCTTTTTATTTTGCGGAGGATAAATGAATCAGATGTGCGATACCGGGAATGCTTTCTCCCTGCTGTAGGGCGGTGGGCGACATCAGTGCACCTGTTGCAACAAACAGCACTTCATGAAAGCGCTCGGCGGCAAGCTCCCGCAGGATGTAGCCGCACAGCACCGATGCCGAACAGCCGCAGCCGGAGCCGCCCGCGTGAACATCCTGCCTGCTTCTGTCGTAGATGAGCAGACCGCAATCCTTGTGCTGAGCGGAAATATCAATGTGCTCCTTTCTCAGTAGCTCAATCAATGCCCTTGTCCCGACCTGTCCCAAATCACCGGTCAAGATCAAATCGTAATCGGTCGGCGCCGAGTCGGTGTCCGCCAAAAAGTTTTTTATGGTATCATAAGCAGCGGGTGCCATGGCTGCACCCATATTATTCGCAGCGGTGATTCCCATATCGACAATCTTTCCGATGCAAAGCTCCTTTACAAAAGGTCCCTTTTCGCTATGCGCAACAACGGCTGCTCCCGAGGCGGTGGCTGTCCACTGCGAGGTTGGGGTGCGTTGCCCGCCGTATTCCAACGGTAAACGGAATTGACGCTCGGCGGCACAAAAATGGGAGGAGGTTACTGCGGCAGTACGGGTCGCCACGCCACTGTCAACGAAAAGGGAAGCAAGCGCCAAGCTTTCCGCCATGGTGGAGCAAGCACCGTAAACGCCGAAAAAGGGAATTTTAAATCCACGTAGACCATAGGTTGAGCCGATACATTGGTTGAGCAAATCTCCTGCAAACAGAAAATCAATATCGGCAGCGGACAAGCGGGCTTTTTCCAACGCTTTATTCAGCGCATCCGTTTGCAATTTGTTTTCCGCCTTTTCCCAGGTTTTCTCACCCAGCTCGGAATCCTGATATAAAATATCATAATACTGCGCCAAGGGACCTTCGCTTTCTTTTTTTCCTCCCACAGCCGCCGCACCGACAATGGCAGGGGGATCGGTGAGACGGAGGGTGGCTCTGCTTATTTTTTGTGGCATGGTTCATCACCGCTCCTTACTTTTCTTGTTTTAAATCAATTCATGGAAATATTATATCCGTGTTTTGATGATTCATACATAAACAAAAACGCAGGCGATTGCGGAAACGTTCCGCAATCGCCTGCGTTTTTATATTTTATCGGTTTTCATAAACGGTAATGGAATTATCCTCTTTCCTTTTGGAGGAATACATCGCTTGGTCGGCAGCTTGTATCAATTGATATACCGATAGGCCGGAGTGGTATTGCACAAGGCCGATGCTGATGCTGACCGTTTGCTCGGTTTGTTTTAAAATACATTGGCTGACGGTGTCCTGCACCTGCTTTAGCACCGACAGAATTGCTGCCTTTTCGCAATTCGTGAAAAGGACACAAAATTCATCTCCGCCAAAGCGGAATGCGTCGCTATGAATCGAAATATTCGTCAATGCCTGCCCGACACAACGCAGAACGATATCTCCCGTTACATGACCGTAATTGTCGTTGATCTCTTTAAAATGGTCGATATCCAGCATAGCCAGGTAATATGTTTCCGAGGTGTCTGCGGTGATATTATGCAGGCATTGCTCCAGTGCCGCTCTGTTACCGACGTTGGTCAGCATATCGGTGACAATCTCTCTTCGGAGCAGATAACGCTCGATATCATTTTGAATCACGATTTCCCGCTTCATTCTCATAAAGCGAATCATCAGATGACAAATAAACCATACAAACACCAAAATCGCCAGTAAAACGCAGACATTCATCATATACATATCGTCAAGAGACTTTTCGGTATGACGGTCGACGATACATCCGCTGGTGAACTGCAATATCAGGCTGCAAAGAGCGGTTGTTCCCGTCAACATTCGGTTTTCGTACATTACCGTCAGGATGATGGGACAAATCGCCGTTGCCAAGACAACCACGAACACATAGTGGATAGAGGAAAGCATAAAGCAGAGGATCGTCAATATAATGGAAATAACGTATTGCTTTGTCGACATCGACAATTTTTTGCTGTGATAGGTTAGGTGGCTGATTAACAAAATGGTGCCGCTGCAAAAGGTTGGAAACGCAACATATTTCAATAAAAAAGCCGGCATGGAGCAAAGAATATCTCCGTTATAATACAGAACCAACAGCATGATGATTTCCACACAAAAGATGGCAATCGCAGAGCCCATTGCCACAACCAAGTGGAATTTCAACCATTCCGCATTGATTTCGTTATATCGATTTTTTACGTGTTTTTCCAGCTCCTGCTCATGATCTCGCATAAAGAGCCTCCCTATATCAATTTAAACAATCAGCGCTGTTTTCAGTTTGATGCTTTCTTTGTCAGCAGGCAGACGCATTCCACATGGGTGGTTCTCGGAAACAAATCGACCGGCTGTACCTTGACGCAGTGATACCCTTGCTCTCGAAGCAGCGCGCAATCGCTTGCCGCGGTTGCGGGGTTGCAGGAAATCATCACGATTCGCTCGGGCTTCATCTGTACAATATCCCGAACAACCGCTTCTCCACAGCCCTTTCGCGGTGGGTCAACAATTACCACATCGGGGTGAAGCGCGCGCCGAAGCAGCATTTGTGTTGCCTCTGCCGCATCCGCGCAGATAAATTCCGCGTTGGAAATGCCGTTTTGCAGGGCGTTTTCCTTGGCATTCTCAATCGCCTGCGGAATGATTTCCACGCCGATTAAGCGCTTGACCTTCTTTGCCATGCTCAAGCCGATCGTTCCGGCGCCGCAATACAGATCCACCAGGGCTTCGGAGCCGGTTAAGGCGGCGAAGTCCTCGGCGATTCGATACAGCCTTTCCGCCTGGTCACGATTTACTTGATAAAAGGAGAGGGGAGAAATATTGATTTTATTGTCACAGAGCAGATCGCATATTTTCTTTTTGCCATATAAAACCCTGCATTCCTCGCCCAGGATGACATTGGTGTTCTTGTTGTTGACATTTATCACAATCGAAGCGACAGATGGGTCGGCGGAGAGAAGTGCAACCAATCGGTCGGCATGGGGAAGCGTCTTACGGGTGCAGACCAGAACCACCATGATTTCTCCGGTTTTTTCGGCATGGCGCAGATAAATGTGACGGAGCAGACCTTTTCCTGTTTTTTCATCGTAAATGTCAATCCGGTTCTGCGCGGCAAAATCCAGTATTTTTCGCTTCAGCTCCTCAAAATGCTCGGGCAGAAGCAGGCAACGCTCACACCGGACGATGCGATGACTACGCATGGCATAAAATCCCGCATAGGGTACGCCGTTTGAATCGGTTGCCAGCGGATACTGAGATTTATTGCGATAGCCGACGGTTCTTTCCGCGCCGCAAATTGGCAGATATTCGGTTGAGATTTTGCCGATTCGCTCAAATGCATCCTGTACCTGCTGCTGTTTTAGGCGCAGCTCGCTTTCATAGCCGATATGGCGATATGCACAGCCGCCGCATTGCAAAAATGCATCGCAATCGATCGGAATACGGTCGGGGGAGGGCTCTATCAATTCTTCCACTCTGGCATAGCAGTAGCCGCTGCAGACCTTGACTACCTTGACCCGTACCTTATCTCCCACAGCGGTCAGAGGAATAAAAACAGTAAAGCCGTCAATTTTTCCGACGCCGTTTCCCTCGGTTGTCATCCCGACCACCGAAACCGTATATTCGTGGTTTTTGATAACCATAGTTATTGACCAATCCTTTTATCATGCCGTCAGCGGTAGCCTACTGTCTCCACTCTGCGATGAGAAGGGGACAAACGAAAAAGGTTGCAACCGTATGCAACCTTTTAAACAAATCAGCAGGGTATGTATTTGCCAATCAGCAAAAAATTGTTTTATTACGATTCTGAAGAATCCGCTTCTTTCGGGGTTGCATCGGATAGAGATTTTGCAAAAACAACCGCTTTGTTTTTGCGGATATTCCGAATCGCCGCAAAGATAATATAAGCATTCGCCAGGGCGACAAACAGAAAATACATGATGTAAAGATTTGCGTTTTCCCATGCGATATCAAATGGCCCGATTGCGGATAACAAAATCATAAAGGTGATTGCTCCCAGCAGGGACAGGATGCCCGTGCAGTATAAGAGTGCTTTGTTGGCGGAGAGGCTCTTGCGCATGGTGACCGAGAGCACTGCCATGATGACAATCGCCGCAATGATGATGCCGATCATGATATCCGGCGCAAAAAATTTACTTTGTGCGTTGCGGATAAAAAAAGTGTTATTGGAGCTGACCAATACAGCAATAAAGAAAACAGAAATTGCCGCAAACAGCACGGTCAACAAAATGTAGCCGATCAAACGACCGGTTTTTCTTTTTTTCTCATTCAAGTGAAAAACCTCTATTCCTTAAAACGGCGCATAACTACACCATTGTATAATACTTTCCTTATTATACCCCTTATTCTGCCGAATGTCAATGCGACATTATCGGATGCTCGTGAAAAAACTGTAAAATATTTCCGAACTATTTCCTTTGCTGCGGTGGGAGGTCAAGGCTCTTCGCTACGGCTTTTTAGGATGAAACAGCTCCTTAAGACCGATGAGCATCACAAAAAGCGCAAAAAGCCGAGGAAGTCGCTCTGCGCCCAATTGCTTTCCCAGGGCAAAGCCGATTGCCACTCCGATGCTCCCGCCGAGAATCGACGGGAGCAGTGGGCGCTTATCCAAAAGCTTGTTTTTACTGTGCAGTATCAGTGACAGCAGGGCAATCGGGATGAAAAACAAAAGGTTGATTCCCTGCGCCTGCATTTGCGGAAGAGCGGCGAATGCGGTAAGATAGATTACCAGCACAAAGCCGCCGCCCAATCCCATTGAGGCGGTCAAGCCGCTGAGCAGAGAAGCTACGCCGATAGAAAGATATTGCAAAGCACCACTTCCTTATTTGAAGAAAATGCGTATCGCGGAGAGGAGAATAAGCAAGCCGAAGATACGTCGCAGCAGGTCATTCGGAATTTTTCGCAGCAATATGCCGCCCAGCAGTGCACCGACAATGCCGAGCGGAAGATAGGGCAGAACCGCCGCAAGAGAAAGCTGTCCCGAAAGCAGATAAAATCCGCCACTGAGGAGGCACAACGGCAGAATAATCGCAATTGAGGTGGCGTGTGCCTTTTTCGGTTCAATGCCCGCTTTCTCTAACAGAGGCACCACTGCCACGCCGCCGCCCGCACCGAACAAGCCGTTGAGTACGCCCGCAGCAAGGCCGAGCAACAGAAAGCGGGCTTTTCCTGTTTTACGATTGTTTTTCATTCGGCGTGCTCCTTCCGATATCGGCGTTAGGGACGGTATGCTTCGCAGGCGGGCGGCGCAACGTGACTCAACTGCGATTTTCAAGCATTTCGTTTTTTTTGAAAAAAAGTGAGATGCACCACAAGCCGGCAAGTCCGACCAGGGTGTATATGATTCTGCTAATCAGCGCTTCCTGCCCGCCGAAGATCCAAGCAACGATATCAAAGGAAAAAATGCCAACTGAGCCCCAGTTCACCGCACCGATTACAACAAGCAGCAAAGCTAATTTATCCAACATCCTTGTTCACCTCTTTTCGCTCTTGTTCACAAAAGATTTTCATTTGTATTATAAACGGTATTCCAAAAATTATTCATTTGTGGTATAATGATGTTAAAAACACGCTGCGTTTTTAACATCATTGAAACGCTGCTCGCTTCGCTGCGCAAATGGTATGCGTAATGGCGGAGATGCTGTGTGGATTGCTTGAAAAACGTATTTTGGTACGTTGGTGCCGTATATCGCTTGCAAGTACGGTGTATATAATATAAAAATCGGGAGAGATTGATTCAATGGGAGATTATATTTGGGTGTATGTCGGTTTGATCGTGTTGGTGGCGGTGATTGCGGGCATCGTTTTATTGGTTCGCTATCGCAAAAAGCGAATCGAGCGGTTAGGAGTAAAGGGCGAAAAAATGGTGGCAAAAATCCTGAAGCCGTGGGCGATGGTACGCAGCTACAAGGTGATTAACGACCTCTATCTGCCCTTATACGATAAGACCACACAGATTGACCATGTCGTAATCGGCTTTTTCGGCATGATCGTCATCGAAACAAAGAATATGCGCGGAGAGGTCTACGGTGACCCGCGCGCAAAGGAATGGACTTACATCATCGGAGACAGCAAACGCAAGCTGTACAACCCGATCAAGCAAAATCAAGCACATATTGATTGCATTCGTCACTGTCTGGCAAAAGAAAACATTTACAACGTTACCATTGATAATGTGGTGGTTTTTGCCGACAATAAGGTACAGCTCTACCTACAGAAGGGCGACGGAACCGTGATTAAACGCAATCGTCTGAAAAAGCTGTTGCGCAAATCCCGATATGAAAAGGATCGCGATGTGGATGTCGAACGGATTTATCAAGCGCTGATGAAATACAGTGTGACCGACAAAGCACGGCTCAAGCAACACAATGACGGCGTTCGTGAGATGGCAAAAAGCAATCACAAATAAAAAACAGCTTTCTGTCGAGCGACAGCTGTCGCAGAAAATGCGGACAAGCGTTTGGGGGAATGATTTTGACAAGAAAGAAGTGCATAAAGATACTCTTACTGATTTTCGGTGCAGCCTGCCTATTGGGCGTACTTTTCTTTCTTTTTGTTCAATGCTATGTTGACGGCTCTGCCAAGAATCATCTGAAAACGCTTGACCGGCTGACCGAGGCGGATGCGGTTTTGATATTGGGCTCCAAAGTTTACTCGGACGGAACGCCCTCTCTATTACTGCAAGGACGGTTGGACAAGGGATTGGAGGTATATGAAAAGGGTCTGGCTTCCAAAATCATCGTGAGCGGTGACCATGGCACCAAGGAGTACAATGAGGTGGGCGTCATGAAGCAATACCTGCTGGACAGAGGTGTTCCCGAGGAAGACATCTTTATGGACCACGCCGGGTTTGACACCTATGACAGTATGTATCGCGCCAAGGAAGTCTTTCAAGCGAAAAGCATTATTGTCGCTACCCAAAAATATCATATTTCCCGTGCGGTTTATATTGCAAGGCGGCTGGGATTGGAGGCGCAGGGCTACTCGGCTCCGGATATTGCGTATAAGAAAAGCTACAATTACCTGAGGGAGAGTCTTGCTAAGTTGAAGGCCTTTTTGGATGTTGAGCTGTTTCGGCGGCCGCCGAAATATCTGGGAG
>CAZFQM010000005.1:0-16899 GCA_964520995.1 uncultured Oscillospiraceae bacterium | reverse complement strand
GTGGTGATAATATCCGAATTGGCATCATCAGCCGGATGCTGTACCGGTGTAAAATCATACACCTCATAGTCGGAGGGAACGACAACCATGCCGCCCGGATGCTGTCCGGTTGTTCGCTTTACCCCGGTACAGCCCTCTGCTAAACGTAACTCCTCCGCCTTATGTACCACCTTGCCACGCTCCTCAAGATAATGCAGTGCAAAGCCATATGCGGTTTTTTCCGCCACGCTGGAAATGGTTCCCGCTTTAAAAACGTGGTCCTTACCGAACAATTTCTCGGTATAGCGGTGGGCGCTCGCCTGATATTCTCCCGAAAAGTTCAGGTCGATATCGGGCGCCTTGTCGCCGTTAAAGCCCAAAAAGGTCTCGAACGGAATGTCATGTCCGTCTCGATTGAGGAATGCGCCGCAACGCGGACAATTCTTTTCAGGCAGGTCAAAGCCGGAGCCGACCGAGCCGTCGGTGATAAATTCGCTGTATTTACATTCCGGGCAGACATAGTGCGGCATTAGCGGATTAACCTCGGAAATTCCCGCCATACTGGCTACAAAGGAGGAACCGACCGAACCACGAGAGCCGACCAAGTATCCATGCTGCTCCGAATCGTATACCAGCTTTTGCGCAATCATATAAAGCACCGCAAAGCCGTGCTTGATAATGGAGGTCAGCTCCTTGTCCAATCGTGTGCTGACAATTTCGGGAAGCGGATCGCCGTAGATTTGCTTTGCACGGTTCCAGGTGATTTCCTGAAGCTGTTCCTCTGCCCCTTCGATCGTAGGCGTAAAGGTACCAAGCGGAATCGGACGCACATCCTCCACCATGTCGGCAATCAAATTGGTGTTGGTCACCACCACCTCAAAAGCCTTTTCCCTACCCAGATAGGAAAACTCCTCCAGCATTTCATCGGTGGTACGCAGATAGAGCGGCGCTTGCTGGTCGGCATCGCTGAATTTCATTCCAGACATCAGCACCGCGCGGAATATCGCATCCCCGGGATTGAGAAAATGTACATCACAGGTTGCCACAACCGGCTTGTTCAAGGTCTCGCCCAGCTTAACTACCGTTTTATTGAACTCCTTGATGCGTTCAAAGTCCTCGACGATTCCCTCCCGAATCATATACTCGTTGTTCTTCAGCGGCTGAATCTCCAAATAATCATAAAAGGAGGCGATATCGCACAGCTCCGCCCACTTTTTTCCCGAAACAATCGCCTGATACAGTTCCCCCGCTTCGCAGGCGCTTCCGATAATCAGCCCCTCCCGATGCTTAATCAGCTCGCTCTTGGGGATACGCGGCCGTTTGAAATAATAGTTTAAATGACCATAGGATATCAGCTTATAAAGATTCTTCAAGCCGACTTGATTCTTGACCAAAATAATCTGATGATAGGTTTTGGCTTTTTTCACATCACAGCCCGATAGCTTGCTGTTGATATCCTGGATATGCTCGATTTGATAATCCTCTTTCATGATTGCGGACATCTTGATGAAAATTTCCGCCAGCACCGCCGCATCATCACAGGCACGGTGATGATTGAATTCGGCGCATTTCAGATGGTCCGCCACCGTATTGAGCTTGTGATTTTTTAAGCCGGGAAAGAGATTCCTTGCAATCGGCACCGTATCAATCGAGGTAAATGCACAATCAAGCTCGGAACGCTGTGCCGCCGCCTCGATAAAGCCCATATCAAAGGGAGCGTTGTGGGCAACCAGCACCCTGCATTCTCCGCAAAAATCATAGAATTGACGCAATGCCTCCGCTTCCTCGGGAGCATCTGCCACCATTTCATTTGTGATTCCGGTCAGCTCGGTAATCTTTTGCGGAATACCCCGCTTCGGATTGACAAAGGTGTTGAAGCTTTCAACCACTTCGCCGTCCCGCACCCGCACCGCACCGATTTCGGTAAGCCGATCATTGCAGGCATTGAGACCGGTCGTTTCGGTATCGAAAACGATGAATTCGTCCGACAAGCTGTTGTTGTCCGCGCCGACCACGACCTCCACGATATCATTGACGAAATATCCCTCTACCCCGTAGATGACCTTAAACTCGCCGCCGTTTTTCCGAATCGCCTCCACTGCATTCATCGCATCGGGGAATGCCTGTGCAACGCCGTGGTCGGTAATGGCAATTGCCTTGTGTCCCCACTCAAACGCCGTGTTGACCAGTTTGTCCGCGGGGGTCATTCCGTCCATTGCCGACATATTGGTGTGCAGATGCAGCTCCACCCGCTTTTGCTCGCATTTATCGGTTTTCTTTTTCTTTTTCACCGTCATGATATGCTGTGGCTTAATCGTGATTTCTTTATCGTATTTATCATAGGTGACCTCGCCCTTTACAAGCACGGTCTGTCCTTTTTTCAACGCCATCAGTGGCTCTGCCTTTACCTTGTCCATAATGACCTTTAAGGTATTCGAGCCGGTATAATCGGTAATGTTAATGCTCAATATCACCTTAGAGCCGTCCCGCGAATCGCGGCTTTCAATGGCGAAAATATCGCCCCATACGCAGATTCTTCCGCTCTCCATTGTCACCTCGGAGAGGGCAATCGGCTGCTCGGTAATTGCCTTACCAATCACAACCTCGGCGCTGTCATTGACAAAGGGCAAGGTGGAAAAATCAAGCTTCATCCGCTTCGGAATGGTGAAATCCCGCTTGTACTCCTGCTTCGGTGCCGAGGAAGAGGTCGGCTTCGGCGGAGCCTGTCGCACCACCGGCTCGGGTGCCGGCATAGATGCCATTAAGCTCTCAAAATCCGCATCGCTGACCGCCAAAACGCCGCCGAACACAACCGAAACATTGACGCTGAACTCCTCTGCAATCAGTTTGGCAAGTGCGGCATCGACCCGCGCTTTTTGCAAAATCTCCGCGCCGCCGTTTTTCAGGTTGACGGTGCAAACACCATCGGCAAACACCGCCTCCGCCCCGTCAAAATAGCCGTTAACCACTTTAGCGGTGGTCTTCAATCGTTCTACCAGCTGTGGAAAATATTCGGCGCAGAGCATATCGGGAGTATACTTCGGGAAAAGGCGAAAGCTTTTCAGCTCCATCGCCTTGGTAATATGCTTTTCAAAATCGGTGATATCCGTTCGATTCAGCAGCTGCCCGAATTTTGCCGTCACAGACACCTCGGCATCCTCTCGTGAAATATCCAAGGTAAGCACTTCGCCTTCCGACACCGCGATAAAGCTGTCATCTATCAGCCCGCCGAACACTTCCTTTAAAGTCGCCATCCAAAATTTCCTTTCTTTATGTACAAGCTATTGCATCATTGATGCAATCAAGCTTTCAATATCTTCGATATCCGATATATCAACAGGGGGATTTACTGCCGTATTGATCAGAGCAAACAAAATCAACCCGCCGAGCAACACCAACAGCAGATGCCCCACCTTACGCATCACCAAATAAAAATCAGAGGGAGTTAAATCGTCGGTGCCATTCGCCGAAAAGCTCATCCGCAATTTTTCAAGCGACCAGCTGATGTTCGGGAAAATGCTCCCGCCATGCCAATCAACGGAAAAATCAATCCCCAAATCAAGCTGCGCTCCTCTCCGAGCTGCCTGCCGAAAACAATTGCCAATATCAGCATGGCAATAAACTCCGCCGCCATGATACAGCCCATAATCTTGTCAAAAAGGCTCACATACAGCGAGTTGTTCTTGTTATAGAGCTTTTCCAGCTTTTGCTCTCGTTCTGCTCGCAATTCGACTTCGATTTCTTTACTGATGGGCTCTTCCAACCAAGCACCGCAATCCACACAGACCGTTCTTTTATCAGACTGGGAAATACCGCACTTCGGACAAGCCTTCATGTCTATCACCTTTTCCTTCTAATGTCTTACAGCTTGTCAATTTCCTCCAGCAGTGCCGGCAATATCTCGGCTTCCGACACCTTTCGGAGAATCTCCCCTTTTTTGAACAGCACCGCACAGCCATCGCCGCCGGCAATGCCGACATCCGCCTCTTTTGCCTCGCCGGGTCCGTTGACCACGCAGCCCATTACCGCGACCTTAATCTTTTTATCGCAATCCCGCAGCGCTTCCTCCACCTGCTCGACCAGCGGAATCAAGTCGATTCGGGTTCTGCCGCAGGTCGGGCAGGAAATCAGCTGCACCCCGCTGTCATATTTTCCGATACCCTTTAGGATATCCTTTGCGGCATAAACCTCCCGCACCGGATCGGCGGTCAGCGATACCCGTATGGTCGCGCCGATTCCGTCTAACAGCAGACTACCGATTCCGACAGCACTTTTGATGATTCCCATCCGCTCACTGCCCGCTTCGGTCACACCGAGATGCAACGGATAATCACAACGCTTCGCCATCAGGCGATAAGCGGCAACCATCGTCGGCACATCGGAGGATTTGATTGAAATCACGATATCATCAAAATCATACCGATTCAGCAAGCCGATATGATATTCCGCCGATTCGCAAAGGGCTTCGGGAGTAGGCTTGCCGTATTTTTTTAGAATTTCCTTTTCCAGGGAACCGGCATTCACCCCGATTCGAATCGGTACCCCCTTGGCACGGCAAGCCTCCGCCACCGCTTTAACACGGTCGTCGGCTCCGATATTTCCGGGATTGATGCGAATCTTGTCAACGCCTGCCGCAATGCTTTCCAATGCCAAACGGTAATCAAAATGGATATCTGCCACCAGCGGAATCGTCACCTTTTCCTTGATAGCGGCAATCAACCGCACCGCCTCTTTATTCGGAATGGCGGCACGAATGATATCACAGCCTGCCTGCTCCAGCTTGACCGCCTGCGCAACGCTTCCCTCGATATCATCGGCACGCACATTTAACATCGATTGAATATAAATTTTTTCTCCGCCCAGCTCGCAATTGCCGACCCGAACCGTTTTGGTTTGATTTTTCATTCTGCTCTGCCTTTCTCAAAATGCTTTTACTATTGAAACAATCGAACAATATCCTGAAAGGTCACAAATACCATTAGCAACAGCATCGCAATCAGCCCCGCCGCATGAATATATCCCTCGTACTTCGGATTCACCGGCTTGCGACGAATTCCCTCAATCATCAAAAAGATCAACCGCGCGCCATCCAGTGCAGGGATCGGCAGCAGATTAAACACACCGATATTGATGGTGATAAAGGCAATCATGTTAAACAGCCCGGAGATGCTGATGCCCGCCATCTGTCCCAATGCCGAGCCGACTCCCACCGGACCCGAAAGAGCGTCCACGCCAACCTTTCCGGTCACCAGCTGCACCAAAGACAACCAAACGATTCGTGCCACATACGCAGTGTTCAACGCCGTATATTTTAAGACGCTGAAAACTGTTTTCTGCTCTGTCGCCACCGCAAAGGGATACCGTTCCTCTTCCTGACCTTGAGCGTTGGTCACCGTGACATATCCGACCGAAACGTCCGCAAGTGAAACTTTTTTTCCATCACGACGCACTACCATGTCTACCTTTTTATCCTCATCCTCCGAAATGGAAAAGGCAATGTCCTGCTCGATAAACATCGTTCTGCCGTTGATTTTCAAAATGCGGTCACCGACCTGCAAGCCATCCTCCTCTGCTGCATAGGGTGCGGCACCGTTAAACTGCCTGATCTCGGTTGTCGGAATACCGCCGGAGCGAAATCCATTCAAAAACAGCAGGATAATAAATCCCAGCAAAACATTCATTGCCGCTCCCGCAACTACCACGATGATTCGCTTCCAAACCGGCTTTTTGCAGAAAGCGCCCTCATCCTCCGATTCGCTGTCCTCTCCCTCCATGCTAACAAAGCCGCCAATCGGGAAGAGCCGCAAAGCATATTTGGTACCACCCCGCTCAAAATGAAAAAGGGTCGGTCCCATTCCGAGTGCAAATTCATGCACGGTAATGCCGCTCAGCTTTGCCGCGAGAAAATGCCCGAATTCATGAATAAAAATGATAACGCCGAATACCAAAACAGTAACTAATATCGTAATAAGGGTCTGCATCTCAGCTTCCTCCGTTTCCTTTTCGGATGCTTATTTCGCGCATTCCATCCCACAGCCGACCTGCTGCAGTACCCATGCTCTGGCGCGTGCATCCGCCGCGATGATATTTTCCACCGTCACCGCACCGTCGCAGGCAACACTGTCAAGCGATTTCAGCACCAGCCTGCCGATATCGGTAAAGGCAAGCTTATTTTGCAAGAACAGAGCAACCGCTTGTTCGTTTGCTCCGTTAACCACGGTCGGATATAAGCCGCCGCGAGTAATCGCCTCTTTGCAGGCCTTTAAGCAAATAAAGGTTTCCTCATCCGGCTCTGCAAAGGTCAGCTTTCCGCAATCAATCAGTGATAATTGCTTGGTCGGACAGCAAAGTCGGTTCGGATAGGTCAAGGCATACTGAATCGGAATCCGCATATCCGGCACGCCCAGCTGCGCAATGACCGAATAATCCCGATATTCCACCGCGGAATGCAGAATGCTTTCCCGATGCACCACACTTTGGATATCCTTTGCCTGCTTGCCGAACAGCCGAACTGCTTCAATCAGCTCCAAACCCTTGTTCATCAAGGTTGCGGAGTCAATGGTGATTTTTGCACCCATATCCCAATTCGGATGCTTCAGCGCATCCTGCGGCTTAACTGAGGCAAGCTGCTGTAAGCTGTAACCGTAAAACGGACCTCCCGATGCGGTCAGAATGATGCGATTGACCTGGTCCGCACGATTCCCCTGTAATGCTTGAAAAATCGCCGAATGCTCACTGTCCACCGGTAAAATTTTTACTCCGTTCTCCGTAGCGGCCTGCATCACAAGCTCTCCACCGGTCACCAGTGTTTCCTTGTTGGCAAGTGCAACATCCTTTTTTGCCGCAATTGCCGCCAAGGTCGGCTGTAATCCGATCATGCCCACCACTGCATTGAGCACGATGTCCGCCTGCGTTTCCGCTGCCAACGAGCATAAGCCCTCCATCCCCGTGGTAACGCGGATGTCGGTATCTGCAAGATTTGACTTTAACTTGCTGTATAAATCTTCTCTGTAAATACACACCGTATTCGGCATAAATTCACGTGCCTGCCGCTCCAGCAGTTCAATACTGCTGTGCGCCGCCAGACCTGTCACCTTAAAATGCTGTGCCCGCACAACATCCAGTGCCTGCGTTCCGATAGAGCCGGTAGACCCGAGTATGGTGATTTTTTTCATCGCTGCGATTTCTCCTTTGCCTCGACAGAATCATGCGTTTCCGACCTGCGAAGCGGCATTTTATAGCATCTACTTATCAGTTTATGTAGCTTTTCCCGCATTTATTTGCCGTTCCTTTGAAAAGCAGCCCGAATTGCATCAATATTGTCGTTATCCCGCAAAGCAAGCTGCTTTTCAAAAAGACGGATTTCCCGTAAAAACAGGATACCGCCCGTGCAGATATACGCGGGCGGAACCGTTTATCGCTTTCAGCTTATCAAGGTTACAAATTGCAGTGTTACATATAAAAACGGTGACACAAACAGCACACTGTCAAACCGATCCATTACACCGCCGTGTCCGGGCATAATAGTCCCGAAGTCCTTTACGCCGCACTGCCGTTTAATCATCGAAGCGGATAAATCGCCGACCATTCCGACAAACGCCGTCGGAACGGCAAGCAGACTCAACGCAAGATAATGCACCGTTATCGGCGTACCTACCGCTTCCATATACCACGCATAGCAAAAGCCCATCAGCAAAAAGAAAATAATATTAAATAGAATTCCGCCGATTGCACCCTCAACCGTCTTGTTCGGGCTGATTTTCGGCGCCAGCTTATGCTTCCCGAAAAACCGTCCGACAAAATAACCGCCCGCATCGGCAAACCAAGCGCCGGCAAATACCAGCATTACCAAGAACAAGCCGTCTCGAGGAAATTGATCTCTGATATACAGCAGTGTCGAGAACGAGAACGGAATTAAAATCGAGGTGGTAAACACGACACCGACCTGCTCAAACCGTAATGTTTCATGCTCTGCAAGCAACAGCAGGAACAAAACAATCAGATATACCAATACCATAATCCGACCGAATAAATTAAATCCCGGCATCCGAAAGAAAGGAACCGTCGCCACAAACAAAAGGCAAGCAGCCGTCAATCGTTTGTGACTCAGATATTTTGCGGACATTAAGATTTCCAACGCCGCTATACAGGCAACCAGTGACACCGCAACATTAAAAATCGGTGTGCTAAAAAATAACAGTACCACCAAAAGCAATATCAAGCCAACTACAGCAGTGAGTATCCTTTGTTTCATATTGACAGTAACGGCCCTTTGTATCGACCGTCGCTCCTTATCTGTGTAATCTTTTGCATGAATAAAAGCGTTTCGCTTACAGCCCGCCAAACCGCCGACACCGATTAGCATATTCTCGCAATGCCTCATCAAGATGTTTTTCGGAAAAATCCGGCCACAGCACATTCATAAAGACAAATTCCGCATAAGCCGTTTGCCAGATCATAAAATTGGACAGGCGATATTCTCCGCTCGGGCGAATCACCAAATCCACATTCGGTTGTCCCGCCGTATAAAGCCGTGCCTCCAGCGCTGCCTCATCAATATCCTCGGGGGAAAGCTTTCCCGCGGCGGTTTCCTCCGCCAGCAGCTTTGCGGCGTGCACCAGCTCATCCTTGCCACCGTAGTTGATGGCAATATTGAGATTCAAGCCGGTAAAATCCTTACTTCCCGCCTGCGACTCGGCAATTTTCGTTTGAATTTCCCGATCGAATACCGAAACATCTCCGAGAAACCGCACTCGAATATTTTCTTTTTTATAATTTTCGGCATCCCGCAGATAATTTCGAAGCAGTTCAATGATTGCATCCACTTCTTTCTGCGGCCTTTTCCAATTTTCGGTGGAAAAAGCATAGACCGTCAGGTACTTGATCCCGATTTTATTACAATAGCGTGCAATCCTTTTAAAGGTGTCCGCTCCCGCCTTATGCCCGGCAAAGCGGGGCAAGCCGCGCTTGCTTGCCCAACGTCCGTTTCCGTCCATGATAATTCCGATATGGGTCGGAAGTGTCTCGGGCAGAGGCGCTTGTTTTTTATGAAAAAGCATACCATGCCCTCCCAATCATCCTCAGATGGACATAATTTCCTTTTCTTTGGCTGTACTCATCTCGTCCGCTTCCTTGCAATACTTGTCGGTCAGCGTCTGAACATCCTTTTCGCAGCCCTTTAAATCATCCTCGGTAATCTCGGAAGCTTTTTTCATTGCTTTAAACTTATCAATGGCATCCCGACGGATACTGCGGATCGCAACCTTTGCATCCTCGCAAAGCTTGCTTACCTCCTTCACGATATCGCGGCGGCGCTCCTCGGTCAGCTGCGGAAATGCAATCCGCAAAACCTTACCGTCATTGGTGGGGTTAATTCCCAAATCAGAGGCCTGAATCGCCTTTTCGATTGATTTCAGGGTAGATAAATCCCAGGGCTGAATCACCAAAACCCGTGCCTCCGCTACCGAAACAGCAGCCATCTGCGGAATCGGCGTCGGTGCACCGTAGTAATCCACGACGATTTTATCAAGCACCGCAGGATTTGCACGTCCCGCACGAATTGCGGCATAATCATTTGCCAATACCTGCAAGGATTTTTTCATCTTTTCTTCTGTGACTTTCATTTGTTCTTTCATTCCGTTCACCTTCGTCCTTTCTTTGGGTCACTGCCCGCCGCTCGATGCATCAAATTCGATATGGCATTGCACCGTGCGATTTTCATTTTTATTTTTCAGCGACTTTTTCGGCTATACCGAAGAAAATCGTGATTAGTCATGCACCAACGTACCGACCGATTCGCCCTTTACTGCCGCAACAATATTTTCCGGATGATTCAAATTAAAGACCAAAATCGGCAAATTGTTGTCTCTGCACATTGCCGCCGCAGTACTGTCCATAACGCCGAGCTCTCGCGTAATCACATCGGAGAAGGTCAACTCATCATACTTTACCGCATCCTCATATTTGTTCGGATCCTTGTCATAAACGCCGTCCACCATGGTCGCTTTAAAGATAACGTCCGCTTCGATTTCCGCCGCACGCAATGCCGATGCGGTATCGGTAGAGAAGAACGGATTTCCGGTTCCGCAACCGAAGATGACAACTCTTCCCTTTTCCAGGTGTCGAACCGCACGGTTTCTGATATACGGCTCCGCAACAGCCTGCATCGCAATTGCAGTCTGTACCCTGACATCAACGCCCATATCCTCCAAAACATCTGCTACCGCCAACGCATTCATCGTGGTACCGAGCATTCCGATATGATCCGCTCTGGTACGATCCATTGCACCGCTCGAGCGTCCTCTCCAAAAATTTCCGCCGCCTACGACGATTGCGATTTCCACGCCGAGCGCCGCCGCATCCCGAATGCTTTTACAAATCTCGGTGATTACATCATAGTTGAGACCGAATTTTTTGTCTCCCGCCAACGCTTCACCGCTCAATTTCAGCAATATTCTTTTATACTTGGTTTGCATCTGGTTTCCAATCCTTTCCGAGGCTCGAACGTTTCGCTTTTGCGAAAATGCCGTTCCGCACCGATTACTATATATTATTTATTTTACAACAACTTGACAATGATGTAAAGTGGTATTCGGAATTTTAACGGCATTTTCACAATTAGTAAATCCGAAAAGTGCATTTTCGAAGCTTGAAAAGCTCTTTTGTATGAATGATACTTCATATGAAAAGAGCTATCGCACCGAAAAAGAAAGCAGAGCATTCCCGATTTCCCCGTTTTAGAGGATTCGTTCCGCTCTGCTTTTCACGTTTTTGTATCAGCTATCTGCCGTAGAATTCATCGGTCGCCGCAAAAAAGGCATCAATATTTTCCCACTTGGACATCGGCGGGATATCGCATCCGGAGGAAATGACAAAGTTCGGATACTTACAGCAAGCCTCCATAACGCGCTTGGTTGCCTTTTTCACCGAATCCACGGTGCCGTTACGAAGCTCTCCGGCAGGGTCAACATTTCCCATCGCGATAATATCGGACGGAATATGCGTCATCATCTCTTCCATTGAAATCGCGTTGCCGAAATGATAGGCGGCAGCCCCGGTTGATAAAATCGCGTCGATCATGGCAATCGTTCCGTTGCCGCAATTATGATAAATCACCGAGAAGTCATCCTCCTGTACGGCATCTACAATCTGCTTGACATAATCACAGGAAAACTCCTGCGAAAGGGTAGGCGACAGCAATCCGGCAAGAGGCTCTGCCATAATGATTCCGTTCGCCCCCGCCGCCTTGTAAGCATTTGCATAGCGAATCAAAAAGTCGGTAACCTTTTGAAGCACCGTATGCACCATGTCGGGGTCCTCATAGCAATAAATCATCGCCTCGGTGACATCCATCAGTCTCCCCGCCAGCGAAAAGGGACCGATGATTCCCGCAAACACCGGACGATCGGTAATTTCCTTAACTGCCTTTTCAATGGCGCCGATATAAACACCGGTTCTGCCCGCGCCGATCTCGGGTATCTGCAACGCTTCCGCCTCCTCCAAGGAGGAAACAATGCTTCCGGTAACGGTCGGCACCTCATCCTCCGAAAATACGATAGAGGAACCGAAGCATTCCGCCTCTACCGACAAATCCATCAGGCTGACCGAAGCGGCGGAGGGCACCCGCTCCGCAACCGCTTTCATTCCCTTGGCTTGCAGCTCACTGTCCGAAATCAGCTCCTTTACGCTGATTCCCAGCAGCTGAATCGCCGGGAAGGAAAGTATCGGCATCGCCGTTTTTTGAGGTGCGGCAAGCATTTCCCGCAACCAATTGCGCATATTCATTTTCATTGAAATCACCTATCCTTTTTCCATATTATCTGTCCATCATCCGCAATGTGATTATATCCTTAATATACAGAATGCACCGCAAGATGTATTGTAAAATATTGAGAAAAATAAAATGATTTCATTCAAATGAGCAAGAAAGAGCGAATGACAAGGCTTTCTCCCTAAAAAAGCGGTTTAAAGGTCAATGACCTCTAAACCGCTTTTCGGCTTTTTATAAAGTCACCACGTTAATCGGAGCACCGTCCATGTAGGCACGCAGATTGGCAACAACCTGATCCAGCAATCTCTGTCTGGTTTCGGGCGCTGCCCAGGCGATATGCGGTGTGATGACACAATTTTTGGTATGCAACAGCGGGTTGTCTACGGTCATCGGTTCGACATCCACCACATCCAAACCGGCACCGCCGATGACTCCCTTGTTCAGCGCTTCCGCCAGGTCATTTTGATTCACAATCGGGCCTCTTGCCGTGTTAATCAAAATTGCGGAGGGCTTCATTTTCGCCAACGCCTCGGCATTGATCATTCCTCTGGTTTCCTCAAAAAGAGGGCAATGAAGCGAAACAAAATCGCTTTGAGACAACAGGGTGTCAAAATCGGTATACCGAATGTCCATATCGGGCGGAAGCGGCTTTTCGGTTCGGGTATATACCAATATTTTCATCTGAAAGGCCGCGGCGATGCGAGCCACCTGCCGACCGATACTGCCGAATCCGACCAAACCGAGCGTTTTACCCGTCAGCTCGGTCAGCTTTTCATAAAAGCAAAAATCCTTGGAGGAGGTCCATTCTCCCGCCTGAACGCGGCGGTCGTGCTCTGCGACGCGGTTGGTAAATTGAAGGATAAACGCAAAGGTATGCTGCGCCACCGCATTGGTGGAATAATTCGGAATGTTGGTAACAGTGATTCCCTTTTCGATGGCAGAATGAATATCAATAACATTGTAGCCGGTGGAAAACAACCCGATATACCTCAAATTAGGACAAGCCTCCATGATGCTGCGGTCAATCAACGTCTTGTTGGAGAAAACAATTTCCGCGTCACCGATTCGTTCGGCGGTAAGCTGGGTAGGAGTTCTGTCGTAATAGGAAAGCGTTCCGAATTCCTTCAGTGCTTCAAAGGAGAGATCTCCCGGATTGAGCGTATGCCCATCCAGTATGACCATTTTCATAAATATCCACATCCTTCCGCTTGTTTTGTTGAAAGACAGCGCTTTCATAAAGCAGGATATTGAACGGAAACGACCGGCTTTTTCGGGTGCCGGTCGCTTGATTTTTTAGGGAAATCAGTTTTGGTCGGAAGCCTCATTCGATTCGGTGTCAGTCGCTTCATCAATCGCGTTCTCTTCTGTAGCAGGAGTATCAGCCGTTTCCGATAAAGTCTCTGTATCGCTCATATCCTCCGCCAAAGTCTCTTCGGCTTCCATTGCCTCACCCGAAGCGATAGGCTCCTGTTCGACAGCCTCCGCTACACCTTTTTTCTTCGCAGGATTACGAAACAGGAAAAAAAGCACAAGGACAAAGAAAATCAGTTGAATGCCGCCCAAAATCAAAATCTGCCATTGTCTTTTACAAACATAGGTCAACAGAGTGATCGGAATCCAAATCACAAATAAAATCTGATAAACCTTTTTTTCCTTTAAAAATGAATAGAGAAAATAGAGCGTACCCAGAATCGCCAAAGCCAAATGAAGCCAGAATTGCCAATTCAAATCCAAAACGATCAACGCCTTTCTGTTAAGATAATAAGAGCCGTTTGTCGGTGACGCTCGCCATGCAAGCCGACACCGATTTCAAAGCAAAGGTTTCATATTGATTATAGCATTAACATTTTCTAAAATCAACCGATTTTCATCGAAAAAATCAGTTTTTTGCTTTTATCCTCAAGAAAGGCATCTTGCTCCGCTTTCATCAAGAACGTTTGCTCGGATTTCTCAATAAGCGGGCGGCATTCAATACCGACAGAATCGAAACGCCGACGTCGGCAAGCACCGCCATCCACATCTGTCCCATGCCGAGAAGCGCCAAAACAAAGACAAGCAACTTTGCCAGCACCGCCATCCAAATATTGAAATAGATAATGCCCATACATTTCTTCGCCAAACGTATTCCGTCGGGGAGTGGTGCCAAATTGCCCGATACCAATACCGCATCGGCAGCCTCAATTGCCGAATCGGAGCCTAAGCCCATGGCGATACCGACATCCGCCGAGGTCAAAACCGGTGCATCGTTAATCCCGTCTCCCACAAAAATAGTTTTACGACAGCTTTTTTTCAGCCGTTCCACCGCTGCCACCTTATCCTCCGGCAAAAGCGCGGCACGATACTCAATCTCCAGCTGCTCCGCACAATTTCGAACCGCTTCTTCCCGATCTCCCGATAGAATCATGACTTTCTTGATTCCGAGCTGTTTTAAGGCTTTCAAGCTTGTCTTGCTTTCGGGGCGCAGGCTGTCCTTGACCGAAATACCGCCCAATACCCTTTTACTGTCGGCATCGACAAGATAAACGTTGGCAAACGGCAGCCCATCAACAGAAATCCCCTCCTGCTCCGGCAATCGCTTTCCCCCGCACAAATACCGAACACCGTCTATCAAAACCGATATTCCCATTCCGCGCACTTCACGGTATTCCGAAACTTCCCCGATAGCACACGCCTCTTTCGAAGCCGCCGTAATGGAGGTCGCAATCGGGTGGGTGGAATACTGCTCGCAGGTTGCCGCCAAAGCCAAAAGCTCCTGCTCGGTCATATCGGCATCATAGCATTCTATTGTATCAAGCTCCAGAGTTCCCGTTGTCAAGGTTCCGGTTTTATCAAAAGCGATTGCTTCGGCTTTCGCCAACGCTTCCACATATTTTCCGCCCTTAATCAGCACACCAAGCTTGGACTCCGCACCGATACAGGAAAAAAAGCTGAGCGGAACCGAAATGACCATCGCGCATGGGCAGGAAGCAACCAAAAAAATCAAAGCGGTATACAGCCATTTGGAAAAAGTTCCCCAGTCCAAAAGCGGCGGAACAATCGCAAGCAGTACCGAAACAGCAATCACAATCGGCGTGTAAACCGCGGCAAAGCGGGAGATAAAGGTTTCGGCATTTCCTTTTTTGGCGGCTGAATTTTTTACCATATCAATAATCCGGCTGGCGGTCGAATCAACAAAGCTGTGCGTCACCTCGGCTTGCAGAGCGGCGGTAAGGTTGATACCGCCGGACAGCAGCTGTCCGCCGGGTTCCGCCGATACCGGGATACTTTCTCCCGTAATTGCCGCATTATCAACTTGTGAGCTGCCGCTTTCCACCCTGCAATCCAGCGGAATTCGCTCTCCCGGCTTAATCAGAATCCGCGCGCCGATCGGCACCGCTTCGCAGGCGGTAGCTACCACCTTGCCGTCCTGCACGACATTTGCAAATTCGGGTCGAATCTGTGTCAGCGCTTCAATACTGCGCTTTGATTTTGCCACCGCGAGATTTTCGAGATATTCTCCGAACGCAAACAGAATGACCACCAGGCAAGCTTCAAAATATTCTCCTATCGCAAAGGCGGCAACGAATGCAATTAGCAGCAATATATTCTCATCAAAAGAAAGCCGCACCAATTTTTTGATTCCCTTAATGAAAACAGGCAGCCCCGCAACAACGCCCGAAAGCAGATATAAAACCACGGAAAGGGTCGGATGACCGCTCAAAGCCGCAAAAGCAAGCAAGAGAACCGCCCCCAACATCGGAATCAGCGGCTTGATTTTTCCCTCACCCGATTTTTTCTTGGCGGTATGCTCGTGATGGTGCTCATGGTCGTGATGATGCTCATGCTCGTGATGGTGCTCACACTTCTCCGTGCAGGAATCACAGCGATGTCGATGAAGCGGAGAATGCTTTTCGGTTCGGCTCAAAACGGCATCCGGCTCGGTCTTGCGCACCACCGCATTGATAAGTGCAAACAAGTCCTCCTCAGAAATCGCCTCCGAAGCCTCTACGCGAAGTTCTCCCGCGGCAAAATTCAAGGTAGCATGCCGAATCTCCGTTAAGGCATTCAGCTTATTTTCAATTTTGAGGGCGCAGTTTGCGCAATCAAGACCGTCAATATAATAAACTTTCATATAGCTCACCTTTCTTTTCGTTTAACCTTCGAAAACGGATTATTCCTCACCGATATGCTCCAAAGCAATCCGGAACAACTCGCCGATATGCTCATCGTCAATACTGTATAAAATACTTTTCCCCTCTCGGCGGTATTTTACTACCTTAGAAGCACGAAGAATCCTCAGCTGATGGGAAACGGCAGATTGCCCCATCCCGATGATTTCGGATAGGTCGCAAACACAAAGCTCGTTTTTCAGCAAAGCCGATAACAGCTTCAGCCGTGTCATATCTCCCATTACCTTGAATAATTCCGACAGCGTAACCAGTATATCATCATCGGGGATGCTTTTTTTTCCGATTTCAATGTGCTCGGTATGGAGGCAATTATCCTCGCATAGCAATTCTTTTTCTTTCATCGAAAAGTACAATCCTTTCTGCTCGGTTATAATACAAACAAATGAACATTTGTTCATTTGTTTGTATTATAACGCTGTTTTTCTCTCTTGTCAAGCATTATTTTCACAAAAAAATCGCCCCAACCTCAGCAGGAGCAACCTGTCGAGATTAGGGGCGATATCGTTTTAAAGGGCATATCACCGATTTTTCAGTTTTCCTTTTTCTCCGCTTCCGCGGCAGAGCGCACAACGGCTTTCACCTTGACCACTCTTCTGTCCTCCACGACCAACACCGTGAAATCCACGTTTTGATAGCTTACTGCCGGCATTTCTCCGTCATCCGGAATCCGCCCCAGTATATCGGTAATCAAGCCGCCCAAGGTGTCATAATCCTCATTTTCGGCGATTTCCAGGTCAAGCGCCTCCGCGACTTCTTCTAAATCCACCCCGCCGTCAATTAAATAGGTATTGTCGTTGAGCTTCTGAATCTCGATTTCCTCGTCATCATATTCATCCTGAATGTTGCCGACAATTGACTCCAGCAAATCCTCCATGGTCACAATACCGGAGGTGCCGCCGTACTCATCCACCACTACCGCCATGTGTATCTTTTTGTCGGTAAACTCCTTGAAAAGCTCCCGACAGCGGTTGGATTCCGGCA
>CAZFQM010000004.1:12596-17023 GCA_964520995.1 uncultured Oscillospiraceae bacterium | reverse complement strand
TGACTCTACAAGCCGATTCTCGCCTTGTAGAGTTAAGTCATTTCCATTATGCCGATTTATCGACAGGTTCCTCAAGGAATCAGCGCAACGCCTGCGCTTTCCCTCCGATTTTCCGTTTGACAGCTTATTCTATCAATATTTGTACTCATCGTCTGACAACACATCGGGGAACTTGTCCAAATTTTCCAATACCTTACCGGTTCCCGCCGCCACGCAATCGAGCGGGTCCTCTGCCACATAAACGGGGATTCCGGTCTCTTTTTCAACGAGCTTATCCAAGCCACGAAGCAAAGCGCCGCCGCCGGTCAGGGTAATGCCCTGGTCAATGATATCCGCCGCCAGCTCGGGGGGCGTTTTTTCCAGCGTGACCTTTACCGCATCCAAGATGCTGTACAACGGGTCGGTCAATGCCTCTCTGACCTCCTCGGAGGATACGCTGACGCTTTCGGGCAAGCCATTGAGCTGATTTCGTCCTTTTATGGTAATAGAGGTTTCCTGCTCCATCGGATAAGCGGAACCGATTTCGATTTTAATGTTTTCCGCGGTTCTTTCACCGATCAACAGATTGTATTTTCTTTTAATGTAGGCTGCAATCGCCGTATCAAACATATCTCCGCCGACACGCACCGATTTGGATGCAACGATGCCGCCGAGAGAGATTACGGCAACCTCGGAGGTTCCGCCTCCGATATCCACAACCATGCTTCCCGTCGGCTCGGCAACGGGAAGTCCCGCACCGATTGCCGCCGCCATCGGCTCCTCAATAACCCAAACCTTTTTGGCTCCCGCCGCCTCGGTAGCATCCTTTACGGCACGACGCTCCACGGCAGTAACACCGGAGGGGATGCAGATGATAACTCTGATCTTTGTCAGTAAAGACTTATTTGTCGCTTTTCGGATAAATTCCTGCAGCATACTGGTTGTGATATCAAAATCCGCAATCACGCCGTCTTTCAGCGGACGTACTGCCGCAATCGAGCCGGGCGTTCTTCCGATTACATCCTTTGCTTCCTGTCCGACGCAACGCACGGTATGATTTCTGACATCCACCGCAACCACCGACGGCTCTCTGATAATAATTCCTTTTCCCTTTAAAAAGACCAATGTATTTGCTGTTCCTAAATCAATTCCTATATCCCTTGAAAACATACTGTTCTCCTTCCTGTTTTGTAAAAAAATTCCATTCATCTTATTATATCCCTATTTTCCGCGGAACACAACAAAAAAATTATGAATTTTTAAAAATTATTCTTTCTGTAGACAAGTTGTTGCACTGCCAAATACAGCTCGGCAATCGGCAAGCCCATTACGTTATAAAAATCACCGTTGATTTTTTCGACAAAAACAGCCGCTTTTCCCTGTATTCCATAGCCGCCCGCCTTGTCAAACGGCTCTCCGGAACGAATATATTCCGTTATTTCTTCTTCCGTCAAGACACGAAAGAAAACCTCCGTTTTATTGCAAAAGGTAACCGCCTCGCCCTGATAGAGCAAGGTCACTCCCGTCATTACGCTGTGCTTTCGTCCGGAGAGGGTATGCAACATCTCATAAGCGACCGATTCGCTTTTCGGTATTCCGAACACCTCATTTTCGGGGGACACCACCACCGTGTCCGCTCCGATTACCAATTGCTCCTCCCGATGTGCAACCGCGTTTGCCTTACAAAAGGAAAGCCGCTTCACCAATTCCTCCGGGTCTTGTACGGTAACGGTGCTTTCCTCAAAATCAGAGGTCACCGATTGAAATTCCTCAAAAACAAGGGACAACAACTGCCGACGGCGCGGCGATTTCGATGCCAAAATCACTTCCATATTTCCGCCACTACATTTCCATCACAGACCATATCAACCTGAATAGTATTTCACATTACAAGCCCTTGGTAAAGCTCTTGTATATGGTAAGGCAGGCAATAATGCAAAGAATCTGTGCAACGTTGATGTTGACGGAGAAGCCAAACGCCAAGGTTACAATGGCAAGATCAATTGAGACCGGCTCCGGTATTCCGACGCCTATCGTCTCCCCCAAAGCAAGCCAGCTCAAAAAGCTGACATTTTTACAGAGCATTGCGATGACTGAGCCAATCAAAATCCCCATGATCAGAAACAAAATAAACATAAATGTTTTCTTAAACTTCATATCAAACCATCCTTTTCGTTTCTTGTTATCCGCTATGAAAATGTCCTATCAAGCAATCCCGCTTGGATAAAACTCTATCCTATTGTTGTCCGGTAGAACCGAAGCCTCCTTCACCTCGTTCGGTAATATCAAGTTCCTTCACCTCGGAAAGCTCGGGCAACAGCACCGGTGTAAAAATCAGCTGTGCGATTCGCTCAAACGGCTTCAGACAATAAGCGGTTTTGGACAAATTGGTCAACGAAACCATCAACTCACCGCGATAATCACTGTCAATGACTCCGACACAATTAGAGGGAATCAAGCCGAATTTAGTTGCCAAGCCGCTTCTCGGGTAGATCAAACCCACCATCTGACGATTCGGCATCGACAAAGCAATCCCGGTATGAATCCTAACCGGTTGGTTCGGATAAATCATCAGCTCTTCCTCAAGCAGTGCATACAAATCAAAACCGGCACTCCCCGATGTCGCACGTGTCGGAAGCTTTGCCCGCACATCTGTTTTCTTCAAATGAACCATCATATTCTACGGTATTCCCTTTCTCCGTCATATTTTTCGATAATATAAGCCTCTTGTAATCCGCTTTCCCGACCCGCTCCCCGAGCGATATTCCCGCACTGCGCGATTGACCTCCGCACTGCTTTCCCCCGTGAAATAAAGGGTGATAAAATCGAAAGAGGCAAGCTCGGCAGACTTATCTGCCAGATAGAGCGTATCGGAATTATAGATTTCCCGCACCTCTTGACGACAACGAATTTCAAATTGCTTTCCCTGTCGGTCGGTCAGCACCCCATATCCGGAACAACTTCGACAATCTCGATATTTTCCGATTGGGCAGCTTCTGGTAATCATCAACGGCAGCTTTCCGTATCCGATTAAACCAATCGGCAGGCTGTGCCGAATCCGCTTTGCCTGATTTAAATTCATCTCAAAGGAGAGAGTAATATCTGTCAAGCCCTGCTCCCGATAAAATGCCGCACTGTATGAATTGGTGATATTCAATCCAAAGCCGCCGTGCATCCGAAAACCGTATTCTTTGCCGAGAAAAACATGAGCCGCATTTTGCACCAAAAGCTTCTCATATCCCATGGTGCGCAATTGTCTCAGGTCATCCCGCAGCCGCTTTTCATCAAAGGAAACACGCGGCAATTCCACCATGATCGTATTCCGCGCCGAAAGTGTTTTCTGCTTTAATGCCTCTTGAAGCGGCATGATAATACATTCGGTGTCGGCAAGCTGCAAATCGGCAAGCTGCTCCGCATTTTCCACACGAATACGAAGCTGCTGCTTTCCAATCGGCAGCTCGGATGGCAGCTCCGGAGTTGCGCCAATGAAGTTTATTTCGTGAATTCCACTTCTTGCCTCGGAAAGCTGTTCCACACAGCTCCGACGCATGGCATTCAATTCCTTTGCCGACAAAGACAACTGCGCCTCCACCTCTCCAACCAGCTCGGAAAGATAAAACGGTGTTCCACCCAGCTTTTCCAAATAGGATTTTGCCGATTCGGAGGTAATCGCTTTTTCCCGTGCGGGCTCGGGGATTCCTCCGACCGCCCTGACTTGATTTCCATCGACGTCCGTCATGGTAAGCACCGACGGCTTTGAGGCAGCTATTTCCAAATGCCCGACACAGGGAATCCGCTGATACGGCATTCGATACAGGTTACGCAACGGTGCCAGCACCGAAGCCGCCGCTGTAACGTCCTCCTTTTGTCGCACTCCAAACATCGTTCTATCCCGTTTTCCGGTCAAGTATCCATCTGTAAAGCCGGAACGGGAAAAAACGGCTTGCAATTGCTTTAAATCGGGCTGCTTCCCGCTACGTTTTTCCACGCAAGCAGTGACCGCCGCCGCAACATACTCGGGGCGCTTCATTCTTCCCTCGATTTTAAAGGAATCCACCCCTGCCTTTGCCAGCTCCTCCAACAGAGGAATTGCGGACAAATCGCGCAAGGACAAATCTGCCGCTCCGTCTCCGCGTAGCGCAAAGGGTAAGCGACAAGGCTGTGCGCAGGTGCCGCGGTTGCCGCTTCTGCCGCCGAGCATTCCGCTCATATAGCACTGTCCGGACATTGACACGCAAAGCGCACCATGGACGAAAACCTCCAGCTCCGCCTTGCAATTTTCCCGAATTTCCCGAATTTCCTTTAAGGAAAGCTCACGCGCCAAAACTACCCGCTTCACACCGAGCTTCTCCAAAAAGCGCACGCCGGCTGCGGTATGGATTGTCATCTGAGTCGAAGCATGGAGCGGCATCTGCGGAGCCCACTCATGCACCAGCTTCAGGACCCCC
>CAZFQM010000004.1:0-12578 GCA_964520995.1 uncultured Oscillospiraceae bacterium | reverse complement strand
TATCCTGGATGATAAACGCATCTACCCCTGCTTCACAGCCGTTTTTGACGCACTGCTTCAAATCGGGAAGCTCTCGGTCGAAAACCAAAGTGTTCAGTGTTTGGTAAACCTTAACACCGTTTAAATGGCAAAATTGTACCGTATCCCGGAAAGCCTGTCCCGAAAAATTCGCCGCATTCTGTCGTGCATTAAAGGTCTGTTGCCCGAGATAAACCGCATCGGCGCCACAATATACCGCCGCACGCACAGCCTCCTCGTTCCCGCAGGGAGCCAAAATTTCAGGCTTACGACAAAGTTTTGTTTCTTTCGTCACCTGCATCACTGAATCTGATCTCGCAACGCATGAAGCTCCAAATCCCGTTGCAGATTTTCCTTTTCCCGATTGAGTAATTCTATTTTTTCCTCCAGCTCGCTGACCTTATCCATCGCCATCGCCGTTTCCGCCGCATATCCGGTAATCTGCGCACGGATATTATCAATATCCGAATTGGTCTTAAAGCTGTCATCTAACACGCTCAAGCCAATCAAAATTGCCGCAGAGGTCAGATCGATCCCCGGATTTTGATCCATAAAAGCAGTAATCTTGCTATCTAAAATTTTTGCCAATTCTTTCATATAACCGGCACTTTCCTCGGTTTGCAAAGCAAACTCCTTGCCGCAAACATTGACCCGTACTTTATTATACTCCATAAAAACACCTTTCCTTGTTTTAATGAATGGATATTCGACAAAAAGTGACAACAGCAGCCCCGAAGCTGCTTGCCACAAGGCTACAATCTATTATGTTATATTATATACCAAATTTCATAGTTCGTCAACCGAAACAAGGACAACTGCTCAATCGGTTTTCATGCAAAAACAGTACAGCGGACATTCTGATTTTCTCTTACCCCGAAGATGGATATATTCCTGCAAAAAAGGCTGCTGTTTTCAAAGCAAACGAAAACAGCAGCCTTTTTGACAATCGGTGAGCAGGTACCCGCAATTGCGAGCACCTGCTGTTTTAGAATGGTTAAAATAAGAGCTTGATAAACAAGCCGCCTTGAACGGTTCTGTTACGGAAGCTTACCATGTCGGAGGTATCCGCATAGTACCAATCGGTCATCGGAACCCGCGTATGCATGGTATGGAATGCATTATAAAGCAGATGCACGATCCACTCAAAATCCTCCTTGCTGTCTGCCAAGCAAGCCGCCCACACAAGCCAATCCGACTTGGTGTAGGGAGAACGGCTGTCCAGCGGAACACCGTAGGGCAGTGCTTCCTTTTTGTAGCGTGCGATTTCACCTGAATAAAACTTCTCATCGAACAAATTCGTTTTCCAAAGCTTATCCCAAACCGAATTGTATTTCAAGCTGAAAGTATCGGCACGGTCAAAGGCCAGGCGATAACTGCCGTCATCGTTTTTCGCTCTGCGGCAAACGGAGTCGGCATATTGCTTGGCAATCCCATTGAAATGCTCCGCCTTATCGGCATATCCCAAATTTTTCAGGATATCCGCAAAGCCCGCAAGTCCCATAACCGCCTTAATGGCAAGGTTGACGTTATGTGGCATATGACCCGCAAAATCATCGGTGCAGAGCTGATTTTCGGGATCCTCACCGTATTCCACCAGATATTTGCTCCATTGCTCCAAAATGGCAAAATTTTCCTCGGCAAAGCGATAATCGCCATCTCTTCTGCAAATGGCATCAACCAAAATCAGCATATTTCCGCATTCCTCAACCGGCATTTGCCCCGTGATACTGCCGGAGGAATAAACCTGACCGTTTAGCAAGGGATAGGTTCCCACGTCATGCGGTGCAAACTCAAATTCCCACGCCGAAGAAGCGGCATACTTGAATATCGGTCGGAGCATTCCCTTTAAAAGCTCGGTATTGTAGCACAAAAACAGCGGCGCACTCGGGTAGGTAACATCAACCGTTGCGGCACAGCCGTTAGACATACATTCCTTTGAAACGAACAGGTTATTGCCGTCCTTATCCACCGCAAGCTTATGTGCCGCCATGACCTGACGATATGCCAACGTTAGCAGCTCGGCGTATTCCTCTCCGCCCTTTTCGACGGCATTTTGATAAAGCTGTGCGGAAAAAGCATCACATTTTTTTATCAGCTCATCATATTCGACAGCCGCTTCGCTGATGGCGGCTTCTATTTTCTTGCCGTCCTTTTTCCAATAAGCCTTGATCGGCTCTTTGAAATATTCCAAGCTGTATATGTCATCATATGCTACCAAAAACAAAGCTTCATGTTCCAGCGCCGCTTCGGCATATACCGCATACAGATCCTCGAACACCTCGGTACCGCAATGAGCCTCTCCGCGCACGCCAAGATAAAAATAGCCCCAATCGATACGGATATCGTCACCGCTTTGGCTGAGCACCTTTTGACCGCCTCTGCCCATGCGGATTGCCGAAACGCCGTCAACATCGACTTGTTCCGCCAGAGCACGTCCCTCCCCCGCTCGATTCAGGCAAAGCTCCTCACTTGCAGAAAGCTTCGCGGTAACTGTGTGCGCAGCGCCATCTGTGCTTTCGTAAGAAAGATGGATATAGGAAACCGGTCGAGATGAATAATAAAGGCTGTCAATCAACAGCGGCGTGGTGAACCGCACAGACAGCTTGATCCCCGCGCCCTCAAAGGCAAAGCGGGTTGAAAGTGCATCCGCCTCGCAGGATGTCTGTGTTAATGCTTTATCTCCGCTGTTGCCGAAAAAGCGATATTTTTCTCCGTCTACCGTGACGGTTCCCAGCATGGCATTACGTGCGCCTGTCCAATGCTCGGGAAATTTGTCATTGATCTTGTCTTTACTCCATACCGAAAAATAAGGATCTACCGTTATCAGCGGTATGGCAGGCATTCTGAGCTTCATACCGAAACCCCCCTTGAAATTATTGTATAAGTGTAATATAATTGATTTATAGTCTGAAATCAAGGGAATATACAATTGGAAAAGTGAGGAATAAACGTTGAATGAAAAGCTTCGCTCCTTTCCGTACAGCGGCTTACCACTTGAAATACCGCTCATCGGTATCACACTGCCCGACCCGAAATATCGCATTGAACGTCCCGTCTCGGATATCACCGTTATCGAATATGTACGTTCGGGCGCAGGATATATTATGATCGACGGAAAACCGACAATCGTTACCGCAGGAAAGGTCTATCTTCTTTGTACGGGAGAAAATCAGGTCTATTATTCCGCTAAAGACGATCCCTGGGAAAAAATATTCATCAATGCGACCGGAACATTGGCGCAAATGCTTCCCTCCGCCTTGGGGCTCAACGGTCTTAATATTTTCGAGGTGGACGGAATGGAGGGCATCTTCAAGCGTGTCGAAAAGATGTTAAAAAAAACACCTTCGGCGGAGGATTCCAAGCATATCGCAGCACTTTTTTTCGAAGCGCTCTATACCCTGTCCGAAAAGCATCGCAATCAAAAACACAGTGACGAAGCGGTCAGCTTAAAAAATCACATTGATGCCAATCTCCAACGCATCGTCGGGAATGATGAGCTTGCAGGTCTTATCTTCCGTTCCCGCGATTACTGCATCAAGCTGTTCACCGCCGAATACGGTATTACACCCTATGAATACGGATTAAAGCGGAAAACCGAACGCGCCTGTATGCTCCTCGACAACACCGTGATGCCGATTGCCGATATTGCCGCTGCCATCGGATACAGTGACCCGCAGTATTTTTCCGGTCTGTTTAAAAAGCGAATCGGAATGACCCCCTCCGCTTACAGGAAAAGAACGCGCACCTGATGTTTTCCGCAAAGCATCGGATGATTTACAAAAAAATCTGCCGCACTGCTGCGACAGATTTTTTCAATATTATAAATCGTTGCGAATAATATCCTCCGGTGTCTCCCGCTTTACAATCACACGAGAGGAACCGTCCTTCACCATGACCACCGCCGGCTTTGCAATCCGATTATAGTTGGAGGACATGGAATAATTATATGCACCCGTGGCAAAAACAGCCAACGTGTCACCGACCTCCGCCGATTGAAGTGGAATATTTTCTCCCAGCAGGTCACCGCTCTCACAGCATTTTCCCGCAACCGTCACCGTTTCTGTTTTCTCCTGCCCCGCCTTGTTGGCAATCGTCATCTCATAACGCGATTGATACAATGCATACCGCGGATTATCGGTCATTCCGCCGTCAACCGACAGGTAGGTACGAATGTTCGGAATGTGCTTGATTCCGCCGATGGTATAGAGTGTCAGCCCTGCCGCACCGACCACAGAGCGTCCCGGCTCGATATAAATAAAGGGCACCGGCAAATGCAATTCCTCGGCTAGCCGCTTTACAACCTCCGATACACGCTTCATATAGCAATCGTAATCGGAGGGTTGATCCGCTTGGGTATATTTGATTCCGAAGCCGCCACCCAAATTCAATTCCGTCAGTTCCAAATCGGTTTCCACCTTGATTTGTGCAATAAACTTCATCATCACCTCGGCGGCTGCCTCAAACGGATCAATGTCGAATATTTGAGAGCCGATATGACAATGCACACCCTTTAGCTCCAGATGCTCCAGCTTAATCGCTTCTTTTACTGCTGCCATTGCCTCGCCTGTCTCCAACGCAAAGCCGAACTTGGAATCTATCTGCCCTGTGCGGATAAAATCATGGGTATGTGCATCAATTCCCGGCTTAATGCGAAGCATCACCGACGGCTTCTTTCCAAGCTCGGCGGCAATGCGCTCGATACTTTCCAGCTCCGTCAGGTTATCCGCTATGATTCTGCCGACATTGTTTTCGATGGCATATTTCAGCTCCTGCTCGGTTTTGTTGTTTCCGTGAAAGCAGATCTGCTCCGCCGGGAAGCCCACGCTGAAAGCAGTATAAAGCTCACCGAACGATACGGCATCAATCCCGATTTGCTCCGATTTCATGATGCGATATATTTCCTTGCAGGAAAATGCCTTACCGGCATAGCACACCAATCCGTTGCCTTGATAATAACGGGAAATGCTGTCCCGAAATTTTCGACATACCGTGCGAATCGTCGCCTCGTTCATCACATAAAGCGGCGTTCCGTATTCCTTGGCAAGAGCGACTGTATCCACTCCCGCAACTGTTAAATTTCCCGACTCATTGACACTCATGTCGGGGGTTAAAAATTCTGCCATTTGACATTATCCTTTCTTTATTTTCGTAAAGCTCAGACAAGCGGCTCCGCTTCCTCAAAAGCTTCCTCATCCGCTTCTGCGACCTCATTCAAAATGGTTCGTAACAGCTCTACCCCTTCTCCGTTTTCGGCGGAAAAGGGCACCATCTCAATCTCATCCGCATACGGAATCTCGCTTTGATATGCCGCAAGTCGCTCGGCACGTTCCTTTTTATTCAGCTTATCGCTTTTCGTCATCACAATGATAAACGGAAATTCACGCTCGATGAGATAGTTTATCATATCAATGTCCAGCTTCGTCGGCGGATGCCGCATATCAATCAGCTGCACAATCAAGCCGACATTTCGGTCACTGTTAAAATACCCCTCTATCAATTCCGCCCAGCGTTGTTTTTCGTTTTTGCCGACCTTTGCATAGCCATAGCCCGGCAAATCAACAAAAACAAGCTCACCTGCGGTATAAAAATTGATGGTTGCCGTCTTTCCGGGAACCGAGCTGACCCTCGCCAAGCCTTTCCGATTAAACAGCTTATTGATCAAAGACGATTTTCCGACATTGGAGCGTCCCGCAAAAGCAATCTCCAACCGTTCACTCGGCGGCAGCTGTGCGGATAGTCCGTAGGAGCACAAAAAAGCGGCTTTATGAAACGGAATCTGCATTATTTTTCACCCTTTCCCATCGTCATTCTCAGCAATTCAAGGCGTTACCGGACAGCGGCTTCCCGTCGACCGGCGGAAGCAGTATATCTTCCGTGGAGTGATTTCGGTTATTGTCGTTTACCGTGATATCCTCAAAAAGTAATGCCTCCGATAAAATCTGCCGCACATTCTCACAAGGAATAAAGGTAATTTGCTCCTTGACAACATCATCAATTTCCGCCAAATCGGCAGCATTGTTTTTCGGGATGAAAACTTTTTTGACCCCCGCGCGATAAGCTGCCATGGATTTTTCCCGCAGCCCGCCGATTTCCAACACGCGGCCACGCAGAGTCACCTCACCGGTCATCGCACAATCGTGCCGAAACGGTGCGCCGCTCAACGCCGAAACCAATGCGGTTGTCATCGTCACACCCGCAGACGGCCCATCCTTCGGAACAGCGCCTTCCGGTACATGAATGTGAATATCCTTGGTTTTATAAAAATCCGTCGGAATATGATAATCCTCCGCCACCGAGCGTACAAAGCTGATTGCCGCTTTGGCAGACTCTTTCATGACATCACCCAGGCTACCGGTCAGCTCCAGCTTACCGGTTCCCTCCAGCACCGACACCTCGACCTCCAGCATCTCTCCGCCGACCGCAGTCCATGCCAGACCGTTGACCACGCCGACTTGATTCTCTTTTCGAATCGTATCGGGGTGATATTTCTTCGAACCGAGCAAGAACTCCAAATCCGCTTCCGTAATCTTAACCGTGCTTTGCTCCTCCTCGGCAATGGCCTTAGCGGCTTTTCGACACAAGGAGGCAATTTGACGTTCCAGCTTTCTGACACCGGATTCCCGCGTATAATAATCAATCAAGTCATAGAGTACTTGGTCGGATATTTTCAATTGCTTCGCGGTTAAGCCATGCTTTTGCAGCTGCTTTTTCACCAGATGCCGCTTCGCGATTTGATACTTCTCCTCACGAGTATAGCTCGGAAGCTCGATAACCTCCATCCGATCCAACAACGGAGCAGGGATTGTTTCCAGCGTATTAGCAGTTGTGATAAACAAAGCCTCACTCAAATCAAAGGGCACCTCTATATAATGATCCCGAAATGCATTATTCTGCTCGCTGTCCAATACCTCCAGCATTGCCGCTGACGGGTCGCCCTTAAAGTCATTGCTCATTTTATCAATCTCATCCAGTAAAAGCACCGGATTTCGAGACTTCGCCTGCACCAGCGCGTTGATAATACGTCCCGGCATTGAGCCGATATAGGTTTTCCGATGCCCGCGGATATCGCTTTCATCCCGCACTCCGCCTAAGGATATTCGCGCATACTTTCGACCGAGCGCCTCGGCAATCGAACGCGCAACAGAGGTTTTACCCACTCCGGGAGGACCTACCAGACAGATAATCTGCCCGCGGATATCCGGCGACAGCTTTCTCACTGCCAGAATTTCCAGCACCCGCTCCTTTACCTTTTGCATTCCGTAATGGTCGCGATCCAGCTTGGCACGCGCCTTTTTGATATCTACCTTATCCTTGGTATATTTATCCCACGGAAGCGCCAGGCAGGTATCCAGATAGCCGCGTACAACCGCCGCCTCCTGCGACATGGACGGCATTTTGTTGAGCTTATCCGCTTCTTTCAGGAGCTTCTCCTTAACTTCCTCGGACATATTGCGAAGCGCAATGATTTTTTGCTCATACTCCGTCGCTTCTGCCTCTTCCGGGTCACATTCTCCCAATTGCTCCGAAATCACCCGCAACTGCTCTCTGAGAAAAATTTCGCGCTGTCTTTCATCAATATTGGCACGCACCTGATTATACACATCATTTTCATAGGTGAATATTTCTGTTTCACGTTCCAAAATAATATTGATCTGCTTTGCTTTTTTCTCCAAGGAGCTTTCCTCTAAAAGCTGTTGCTTATCGGGATACGAAAAGGGAACCTGACTAATCAGCAAGCGAATCAGCGAATCCAAATCCTCTTGCTCATAAACCGTATTCTCAAAATCCTTGGGCAATTGATTAAACACACCGATAAAGCGTGAAAAGGCTTCCTTAATCAGACGAAGATAGGCAATTTCCTTTTCCCGATTCATCGCTCTTCCGTTCTTTTCCGCAATCGGTTCTACCGTGGCGGTCAAATATTCTCCGTTTTCCAGGTTGACCAATTTTGCCCGATATATGCCCGACACCAGCACTCTGATTGCATTATCTGCACTTTTGAGCATCTGGTCTATCGTCGCTACCACACCGATTTTATAAAGCTGATTGATACCGGGGTCCTCATCGGAAATTTCCCTTTGCGTAACAAGAAAAATGCGACGATCCCCTTTCACCGCCTTTTTCAAGGCTTGAATCGACTTTTCGCGGGCAACGTCAAAATGAATCGGCACCTCGGGAAACACCACAACACCCCGCATTGCCATTGCCGGCAATATCACTTGTTCCTTTTCCATTATCTTACTCATTCCTCTCAATCATCGAACAGCGTTTTCGGCGTATCTGATCAAGCAGAATGATAATCCGAAAAGTGTACGTATCTGAAAACGGAGACCGAGTGCTGTTTTTTTCATTTACTCGGTTACCTTTTGTCCTCAAGCTCAATCTCCGGAAGATTGTATCCCATTCGTTCAAACTCCCGTAAATCATAAGAAGAGCCGGAGGAGCCTTTGCTCTTTTTTTCTCGATTCGGCGAATCCTTTTCCTTTATGTCCTGCACGGTTTTGATTTGATTATCATGCCAGGATTTCAATATGGTATTGACATAAGGGAAAGAAAGCTTGCCGATTCCGTCAACGGTTCTGTCGTATGCGATTTTTATCATCTCCAGGTCGAAATGATACTCATTGCACCACGTTTTGATATACTTTTTCTCATTGGCAGACAAATTTCTGTTGTCGATTCCGAAGCATTTTTTGACCTTGGTCTCGACCTGATGCACCTCAGACAGCTGCAATATATGTGCCACTGCCTTTTCATGAGAATTGATTCCATCATCCGCCCAGCTCAAAGCTGTCTTCTCAATATACCGTATGCTTGATTTATCAATTGACATACAATACTCCGCAATCATCACCAGCACGTCCGGAGGCATTCCCGCCACTTCGTACAAATATATGTAGGAGCGTTGCTCGGTTGAGGTAACCGGCCTGCCGTAAATCACTTCCAGTTTGTCAAACATGAATTTTACTTCCGGTTTTGTTTTCATCAATTCGGAAATTTCGCCGGCAGACAGATAACTCGGCTTTGCGGAAACAGCGGTGATATTACCGACCCGCAATCCCTCGGTGTTACCGAACGAGAAGATGCCGGCAGACTCCCAATAACGCACCGCCTCTTTGACCTCATCCACGGGAATCGACAATTGCTCGGCAATGGATTGGTCGGTCATCCGCCCTCCCGCGTTTCGCAATATCACCAAAAGCACCTTGACATAGACACTGCTTGCGGTTTTCAGATGCTTGTCCACCACCGAAGACGGTACGGAAAACACCGAATTCCACTCACCGAGATTTAAATTGATATCCATAGAAAGACAACCACCCGATTAAAAATAATTACCTTCTGAATAAAATGAAAGCGCCACCTGCTTTTTATTCAAACGCATACCTCTTGCGCAGCGTTTCAATCAAAACTTTGTTTTGATTGAAACCGTAGGCGGAAGCACTGCTTTGGCAGTGCGATTTATTGTTGCAATATAAAAGTGATGGTGCTGTGCACCATCTAGCCGCAATTCTTGCGGCGCGCAGATGTGTGAACACATCTGCTTTCACTTTTTATTATAACATAAAATACACCGCTTGACAAATGAATAATATGTTACGAATCAAAAAACCACTTGTGCAGTTTTCCCGCACAAGTGGTTTTCGGCATTTACTTTCTCAATTCCTCTAAAGTAGGAACAATCTCCGGACTTCCCAAAGACTCACGATATACCGCAGGGGCAATCCATTCCACCGCATTTTTGATGATCTGTCTGACATACGGATTCTGAAAAGCACCGTTGGTTTCATGACCGGGTTGGAAGTAAAACACCTTTCCGTATCCGCGATTCCAAACGCATCCGCTTCGAAACACCTCACCGATATCAAACCATCCCTCAAAGATGACCTCATCCGGCTGAGGAATGTCAAACCGTTCACCATAGCATTCCTCGATTCCAAGCTCAAAATGTGCGGGAATTCCTTTGGCAATCGGATGATTGGGAGCAATACAGAACAAGCGCTCGTAGGTATTGTCTCTCCAACGCAGATCACAGGAGGTACCCATCATTCTCTTGAAAATTTTAGAATAATGACCGGAATGCAAAACAATCAAGCCCATTCCTTTCAAAACTCTTTCCTGTATTGCGGTGACCAGCGCATCATCGACCTTATCATGTGCCGCGTGTCCCCACCAAATCAAAACATCGGTCTGCTCCAAAAGCTCCTTTGAAATTCCTTGCTCGGGTTGGTCTAAGGTAGCCGTTCTGACATTGACCTCATCGCCCAATTCTCTGACGATATCCGCCACGGTTTCATGCAGCCCATTCGGATGAATCGGCTTCATCATATCCTTAATACCGTCCTGGTTTTCGTGGACATTTTCATTCCACACCGTTACATTTATCATATTCTTCACTGCTCGGCATTGCAAGCTGCCGAGTCCGCTCCTTTTTCAGATGAATTCCGATTATTCAAAATCAACAATCTGCTTGGTCTGATCGGACAAGAACGCCGCCTCCATCAGCTTCATGACCCGCATCAGCTCATCGTGCCGAATGATGGTCTCCGCCTTTCCGTCCAAGACATCGGTAATGTTTTTATAAAAATCATGAATATCGGCATGAACATGAGGCATGGTTGACTTTTTGATGGTGTCATCGGTACGCGGTGCCATCGTCTTTGTCAAACCTGCCGCCGTCCGAACCGGAACCGCATCGGCGTTATTCCAATCGGTAATATTGACAATCGTCGCATCGGCGCCGAAATCCTCCAGCATCGCAGTGCCGTTTTCGCCCTGCATATACCATCTCGGCATATTGATGAAGTTGCTGGTTCCAACCTCCAGCAAAGCCTCTTTTCCGCTTTCGAAGGTCAGAATCATGCGGAAGCCGTCATCTACCTCATAGTTGGTAATATGATGCATATGTGCATAAACCTTGGTGATTTTCTCGTTCACCATCTGCAACATCTGATCCAGGATATGAACACCCCAATCCAGCATCATACCGCCGCCCTGCGCCTTATGCCCGCGCCAATCTCCGGGAATACCGCGAGAGCCGTGTACCCGCGATTCAATGCTGAACACCTCGCCCAGCAAGCCCTCATCGTAAATCTTCTTCATGGTCAGGAAATCCTCGTCCCAACGACGATTCTGATGAACGGTAAAGAGCTTTCCGCTTTTCTCGGATGCATCGATCATTTCTTGCAGGTCGGCACTTGACAGGGTAACCGGCTTTTCGGAAATGACGTTTTTGCCTGCATTCAATGCCTGTACCGCATACGGCTTATGCCAATCATTCGGCACCGTCAGCAAAAGAACATCCACCTTGTCATCCGCTAAAACCTCATCAAAGCTCTGATATGTTTGGTAGCCATTTTGCTCTGCTTCTGCAAGCTTCTTGGAATCAATATCGAAAACACCGTACAAAAATATTTTATCAAAATCCTTTAGAATCTGAGAGTGCCAATGACCCATTCCGCCATACCCGATCAGGGCAACAGCATATTTACCATCTACCATTTAAGCCCACCACATTTCGCCTTTACTTTCAAAAATAAGAATTTCTTTCAAGAAAGAAATCGCCTTGCCGAGACCCTCATAAGGAGTCATCAAGCTATCCTCGTGCTCAATGCTGATTGCATAATCATAGCCAACCAAGCGCAGGGTGCTGATGATGTCCTTCCACTTTGATGCGTCCATACCGTAGCCGACGCTTCTGAAAATCCAAGAGCGGTGAATCTCATCACCGTAATGCTGGGTATCCAGCACGCCGTTAACCGCTGTATTGATGCTGTCGATTTTGGTATCCTTCGCATGGAAGTGGAAAATCGCCGGTCCCAACTCCCGAATAACGGCAACCGGGTCCATTCCCTGCCAGATTAAATGGCTCGGGTCAAGGTTTGCGCCGATTTCCTCACCGACCGCATTACGCAGCTTCAGTAAGGTATAGGAATTGTAAACACAGAAGCCGGGATGCAGCTCCAAGCCGATTTTGGTTACGCCATGCTCTTTCGCAAAGGCTACTGTCTTTTTCCAGTAAGGAATCAGCACCTCATTCCACTGCCATTCCAAAACCTTGCTGAAATCATCCGGCCAGGGGCAGGTTACCCAGTTCGGAGATTGCGCATTCTCGCTGTCGCCCGGGCAACCGGAAAAAGTATTGATCTGATGGATTCCCAGCTTTTCCGCCAGTAAAATCGTATTTCTGATGTCATCGTCAAATTGTTTGGCGATCTCTTTGTTGGGATGAACCGGATTTCCGTGGCAGCTGAGTGCCGAAATCTGAATATGATGCTTTGCCATTGTTGCCTTAAATTCGGCAAGCTTCGCCTCATCCTGTATCAGCTGTGCCGCATCGCAATGAGCGGTTCCCGGATATCCACCGGCGCCCAATTCGATCATCTCCGCGCCCTGCTCTTCTAAATAAGTCAGCGCCTCATCCAAGCTTTTATCCGCCAATGCAGGCGAAAACACACCAAGCTTCATTTCTTTTTCCTCCTTAAAAAACGTACTTATTTTTCAAATTTTCCATACTGCGCTTTGCATCCTCAAAGCCGTTCGGCTTCGGGTCATCATTT
>CAZFQM010000003.1:12095-19697 GCA_964520995.1 uncultured Oscillospiraceae bacterium | reverse complement strand
TCGCCTGCAATATCATAGATAATCTTACCGTTATTCATCATAATCAAACGGTTTCCGAGACGAATCGCATCCTTCATGTTGTGAGTAATCATCAAGGTGGTGATATTGCCCTCCTTGACCAGCTCTTCGGTAATTTTCAAAACCTTTGCGGCAGTCTGCGGGTCCAGTGCCGCCGTATGCTCATCCAACAGCAACAGCTTGGGATTTTGCATCACCGCCATCAGCAACGTGATTGCCTGCCGCTGACCACCCGACAGCAAGCCGACCTTAGAGGTCAGCCGATCCTCCAAGCCCAAATCCAACAGCTTGAGCAGCTCTCTGAACCGCTCTTTTTCTTTTTTCGTGACACCCTTGCGAAGTGTTCTGAACTTCCCGCGTCGAGCGGCAAGCGCCAAGTTTTCTTCAATTTCCATATCGGCGGCAGTACCGGTCATCGGGTCCTGAAAAACGCGTCCGAGAAATTTTGCACGCTTATGCTCGGGCAGCTTTGTCACATCGACTCCGTCAATGGTTATCGTTCCGCTATCGACCGGATAAACGCCGGTGATCATATTGAGAATCGTAGACTTCCCTGCACCGTTCCCTCCTATTACAGTAACAAAATCTCCTTTATTCAACGTAAGATCGATACCGTTAAGCGCCTTCTTTTCGTTTATCGTTCCCGGATTAAAAGTCTTGTAAACGCCTTTGACCTCAAGCATTTTCGGCACCTCCCTCTCGATCTACTTTCATACGCTTCGGCGCAATTTTGGTTTTCCAGTAAGGAATACCAAGGAACAGCGCAACAACCAAAGCGGAGAACATTTTAAGATCATTTGCATTCAAGCCAAGCTTCAGAACCGCAGCAATCACAACATAATAAATCACCGCACCGATGACAGCCGAAAGCAAACGCAATGCAAAATTTTTAAATATTTTTGCAAAAACAACTTCACCGATAATAACCGCTGCAAGTCCGATTACAATTGCTCCGCGTCCCATGTTGATATCGGCATTTCCGTTAAATTGTGCCAGCAATCCGCCGGATACCGCAACAATTCCGTTTGAAAGAACAAACCCGATAATCTTACGGGTATTGGTATTAATACCGTTGGCTCTTGCCATTGCCTGATTGCATCCGGTCGCACGAATGGAATGTCCCAATTCGGTACCGAAAAACCAATAAAGAATTGCAATCAAGACAAGGTTAAAGATAATGCACACTGCTATCGTTCCCGGAAGTCCATCTGTTCTCGAAGATACAATAAGATCATAGTTGCGCCAACTAATCGGCGTATTGGCTTTTCCGCTCATAATTCTGAGATTGACCGAATACAAGGCAAGCTGTGTCAGAATACCGGCAAGAATAGCGGGAATCCCGAATTTCGTATGCAGCACACCGGTCACTAAGCCCGCAAGACAGCCTGCCAGGAAGGCAATCAGCAAAGCAAGATAAATATTCATTCCTCTGACGGTAAGCACAACCAGCACTGCTCCGCCTGTTCCGAAGGAGCCGTCAACCGTAAGGTCTGCCAGGTCAAGTATTTTATAGGTAATATATACGCCAATCGCCATAATGCCCCAAATCATTCCCTGGGCAATCGGAGACGGCAGTGATTGTAAAAATTCCAGCATATGCAATCATGTTTCCTTTCTGAGCTTCATGTGGCATTCTACCTCCATGGAAATTCGATACCACTTTGTAAAAACAGCAAAAAGCGATAAGTAATACCTTATCGCTTTCAGCAATCAATTTTGAATATTACTCGGCGGAAATCGCTTCATATTCCTCCGGAACCGTAATTCCAAGTGCTTGGCAGCGCTCTGCCATATACTTTTTGGTCAAATTCTGTGCGTATTCGATTTCCATTTCGGCAGGATCTGCGCCTTCAACAAGAATCTGATATGCCATTTCACCGGCTTTATAGCCGATATCATAATAGCTGATAGACAAAGTGGCTACTCCAGCCTTTTTGCATATTCCCTCTTCACCGGCAATTAACGGAATCTTTGCGGGTTCCAGAACATTATTGATAGCCGGACCGTTAGAAGCAACGGTATTATCTGTCGGAGCAAAAATAACGTCACACTCCGAAGCCGCTTGCTGTGTAACTGCTGTAACATCGTTGGTATCAACGAAAGTATATTCCTTGCAAGTGAATCCGAGATCTTTCAAACTCTTCTGAATCACCGTTGACTGATACTTGGAATTCGGTTCGGCAGAGCAATAAAGAATACCCACGGTTTTTGCGGTCGGAACAAGCTCTTTAATCATCTTAGCCTGTTCATCAAGCGGAGCAAGGTCGGAGGTTCCCGTTACATTAAAGCCGGTCTTGCCTGTCCAATCCTTGATATCCAGCGCCGTTGCATAATCGGTAATGGAGGTAGCCACAATCGGAATGTCGGCTGTTGCCTGAGCCGCCGCATTCAAGGCACCGGTTGCATTCGCCATAATCAAGTCAACCTTATCCGACACAAACTTAGAACAAATCGTCGTGCAATTTGTCGGTTCGCCAGAAGCGTTCTGCTCGTCAAACTCCACCTTATCTCCCAATTTATCCTTCAGTGCCTGTTTAAATCCCTTGGTCGCGTCATCAAGTGCTTCATGCTGAACCAACTGGCAAATGCCTACCGTGTAAACATCATCCTTTTTTTCTTCGCAGCCGGAAAGACAAAGCACCGGCAGAGACAGTGCAAGCGCACAGCATAAGAAACGATTTATCATTTTTTTCATTTTATCGTTCTCCCTTTTCATCATCATAAATGTTTTATCGCTTTAAACATTTAAATTGCTAATATTATACCGCAGTTCCGCCCTGATGTCAATACATTTTCGAAAAAAAGCCGGGGAAAATTTGTAGGATTACAATAGAAGCGATACAGAAGCGGAAAAACTTCACTGTTAATATAGGCAAATTCTTTGAGCCTGCCGTTTATGTTAAGTCGAGCTTCTTTCATTCTTTGCTTTTTGGATCGAATTATGATATAATTTGCAAAAAGTACTTGACTGTAAACCTTGTTCATACTGTATAAGTAAAGCTGAGGTGATGATTTTGAAGATTAAAGAATTGGAAAACGTATTGTCTATTTCCCGCTCTAATATTCGGTTTTACGAAAAACAAGGCTTATTCTCCCCTGAACGCAAAGATAATAATTACAGAGAATATACGGAACAGGATATTGCGACTCTCAAAAAAATTATTATTTTCAGAAAAATGGGATTTCGGGTGGAGGAAATCAAGCTTATCCAAAGCAATGAGTTATCATTTACAGAAGCGATCACGAATGTGCAACGCCGAATGGAAGACGAAATAGAACAACGAAACGGCTCTTTAAAGCTCATCAAGCAAGTCGCAAAGGAAAACTCAGCATTTGATGAAATTGACACCGATGCGTATTGGAACAAAATGAACGAATCCGAAAAAACAGGTGAAAAATTCATTGATATTTGCAAAGACTTTTGGGAGTTGGAACGCAACTCGTTCGACGCTATGTGGAAATATGTATTTTTTCACGATTTCAAAAAGTCAAGAGCCAAGCACGGCACAATCGTTGCTTGTATTATATTATTACTGCTCTGTGTTTTACGTGGAATCAGCCGTGTTCTGATTTGGAAAGAATCTTTTTGGTCCGGTTTTCTCTATCCTTTTGAGCTTGCGTTAACCGCATCAATGATTATTTTACCATTATTTTTACTAAGCAAAAAATTTCCAAAGGTCGCATCAATAATCTCAACCGTTCTTTTCGTACTGATTATTTTATTCTTCATCGGTATATTTTTACTCATTCTCTATGGCATTGTTAACGCTATCATCACATAACGAAAAGGCTCGACCGATTGGTTGAGCCTTTTCGTTAAAATAAAGTCGTTATCCAGTAAATCAATCCATACAACGCACTTGCCATTGTTCCATAGACAATCACAGGTCCCGCAACGGTGAAAATTTTCGCACCCAACCCCAAAATCCAGCCCTCACTTTTAAATTCCATGGCGGCACAGGTAACCGCATTCGAAAACCCTGTAATCGGTACCAGTGTTCCTGCTCCCGCGTGCTTTGCTATTTTATGAAACAGATTGAGTCCCGTCAGCAGTGCCGCCAAAAACACCAACGTCATCGAAGACAGCGTGGAGGCAAGCGTTTGTGTCAATCCGAAATATTTATACAAATCAATAAAAGCTTGCCCCAGCATACAGATGCAGCCGCCGATTACAAATGCTTTCGGAACGGTAATATAGCTTTTGGTGTTTTTGGATGCCTTTTGATATATCTTTTTATATTCCTGTGCAGTTACATTCACATGAACCATCCTTCCTGTTTTATTTACAGCTTCATCCTATCTCACATAAAAAAGCGCGGCATTTCGTTTCCTTTAGTTTTTACAAGAGCATTCAAAATATACAAAATTTGATTTTCGTCTTTCTCACATTGATTGCTGTCTTGAATTATTTCGAATTTATGTTATAATGATTCTAAAGCACGATGTGCTTTAGAATCATTGAAACGCTGCTCGCTCCGCTCCGCAAGTGGTATGCGTTTGAATAAAAAGCACGATGTGCTTTAGAATCATTGAAACGCTGCTCGCTCCGCTCCGCAAGTGGTATGCGTTTGAATAAAAAGCAAAACACATTGAGCTTTATGTCCATAATGTTCATGGCAGGAAAGGAATCAGTATTATGATACAGGATCGTATCTTTTCAAAAATGGATTTGCGAAAATTGATTGTCCCGTTGATTATCGAACAATTTCTTGCCGTCACCGTCGGCATGGCAGACGTCATGATGGTTTCCACTGCCGGAGAAGCCGCTGTTTCGGGGGTATCTCTGGTGGACATGATCAACGTACTGCTCATCAACATTTTTGCGGCGCTTGCAACCGGAGGTGCCGTAGTCTCCTCCCAATTTCTCGGTGCGAAAAGCCGCACCAAGGCGTGTGATGCCGCCGGTCAGTTGCTATTCATCAGCTTTCTGCTTTCTCTGCTGATCACGATTCTCATTTTATTCTTTAAAGAGCCTTTATTACGATTGCTTTTCGGGAAAATAGAAGCCGACGTCATGAATGCTTCCTTAACCTACCTGACCATCTCGGCAATCTCCTATCCTTTTATTGCGATATACAATTCCTGCGCCGCCTTGTTTCGCTCTATGGGGAATTCCAAGGTTTCCATGTACACCTCGGTCGCCATGAACATCATCAACATCATCGGAAACACCGTATTTGTTTTCGGCTTCCATATGGGAGTTGCCGGTGTTGCACTCCCCTCCTTGATCTCTCGCTTCTTTGCCTGTCTGGTTATGCTGATTCTGCTTAACAATCCCCTGCATGAAATTCACATCACATTGAAAAAGCGTTTTCGTCCCAGCCTGTCGATGATTAAAACCATCCTGCACATCGGTATTCCCAGCGCACTGGAAAGCAGTATGTTTCAGCTTGGCAGAGTGCTGGTCGTCAGTATTATTGCAGGCTTCGGTACGGTACAAATCGCCGCCAACGCTGTAGCCAACAACCTGGATGCCTTTGGATGCATTCCCGGACAAGCACTCAGCCTTGCCGTGATCACCGTCATCGGCAGATGCGTCGGAGCAGGTGATTATACCCAAGCCAAGTACTACACCAAAAAGCTGATCAAGGCGGCATATCTCATCACCATTGCATTAAACTGTGTCATCCTTTTGGCGATGCCGCTGATCTTGAAAATTTACAATCTGTCCGATGCAACCATGCAATTGGCATCAATATTGGTTTTCATCCACAACGGTTCTGCTATGCTGTTATGGCCGCTTTCCTTTGTACTGCCGAATGCGCTTCGTGCCTCAAACGACGTACGCTTTACCATGGGCATCTCGATTTTCTCCATGTGGACTTTCCGAATCGTTTTCAGCTATCTCCTCGGTCAATGGCTGGAATGGGGCGCTATCGGCGTTTGGATTGCCATGGTGCTCGATTGGGTCTTTCGTGTAATCTGCTTCACCATCCGCTTTCTCAGCGGGAAATGGCAAAAATACAAGCCCGCCGACTCCATGCACTGATTTCATCGAAAAACACACTACGCCCGCAAGCCGATATCAATTCAGCCTGCGGGCGTATTATTTTCTGTTTCGTTATCACGCTTGGGGAGTAACGGGTAGAATAATTTTAAATTGGCTTCCGACTCCCTCGGCACCGGTCAGCTCAATCTTACCGTTATAGTTATTGACAATATGCTTGACAATAGCAAGTCCCAAGCCGGTTCCGCCTACTTTTTTACTTCTGCCCTTATCCACACGATAAAACCGTTCAAAAATACGGGATTGTGCCTCCAAGGGGATACCAATTCCGCTATCCTTGACCCGAATCACAACCTCGGTCGGCGTTTGCACCAGGAATACCTCCACCGTTCCGCCCACACGGTTGTATTTTACGGCATTTTCTATCAAATTGCAGAGCAGCTCCCGCATCTGCTGCGGATTGGCATAATAGCAGACCTCCGCTTCCGACAGAGTAACAGTCAGCTGATTTTGCGCCGCCTGCGGCTCAATTGCCGATATAATTTCCCGGGCAAGTGTCGTCAGGTTGACCTCTTGTCGTTCTGCCTCAATCTTTTTCTGCTCCAAGCCGGAAATCAGCAAAATATCGTTAATCAGATTCGCCATCCGTTCACTTTCCCGCTTGATTCGTGAGATATACTCTTTTTGCTTAGCTTCCTCCTTGACCCTCCCCTGCTCCAGCAATTCCGCGAAGCCGTAAATGGAGGTAATCGGCGTTTTCAGCTCATGCGAGGCATTGGAAAAAAATTCCTGCCTCATGTGCATTGCGGTACGCTCTGCCGTCACATTGGCAAGCACGATAATTGCTCCCGCTTCATGCTCCGAAATCATCTCATTCCCGACCGGAGTGATGTGAACCGAAACGGTTTTATCCTCTCCCGTGATATCAAACAGGCTGGATTTTCCTTTCTTCACCGCATCGGCACAGGCATCCAGCAGCTTTAAGCTTTGCACCAACTTAATAATATGAACCCGTGTATCCTCTGCCGTAATATGAAGCAGGCTCTTAGCGCTTTCGTTAATCAGCATGACCTCCTGCTTTTTATCAATCAGAATGATACCCTCTTCCATATTGTTGATGATATAATCCAGCTTTTCCCGCTCATAGGTCAGCTTTTGTGCGCTCTCCTTGATATTTTTCGCCAACAAGTTGATGCGGGCAGTGATTTCCCCAAGCTCGGGATATTTTACATTGCAGTGAACCGGCTCCCTTGCATTTTTCACCTCAATCAGCTCCTGCTCAATGTCGGCAAGCGGCTTTGTTAAGGAAACCGAAAATCGCACGGCGATGACCAGCGAAATCACCAGTGCAATCAAAATCGCAGCCAGAATGGCGGGCAACAATCTCAACATATTGCGAAAAACGCCGTCGATATCGCTGGAAAGGCGCATAACGACCCCTTTGTCGGATTGAAACGCCACATACAACTGATAAGCTCCCACCGTTTCGGATTCTCTTCTGCTCAAGCCGATTCCGCTTTCCAAGGCTTCCCGAAACTCCTTACGTTCCCGATGGTTCTCCATGTCCCCCGGGTCGGCATGAGAATCGCCGATGACCGTTCCATCCAAGCGAAGCACGGTGATGCGAATATTCCCTG
>CAZFQM010000003.1:8414-12085 GCA_964520995.1 uncultured Oscillospiraceae bacterium | reverse complement strand
CGTTCCGCTTCGGCATCCGGGTTCTCCAACGAAAGGCTTTCATCAATGATATGAAGCATTTTTACCATATACTGCTCGGTATGCTTTTCTTCGATTTTACTCAAGGTATATGCGGAAATCGTCGAACAGATAGTCAGCCCGACAATCAACACCGTAAAAATTCGAATAAAAATTGCCTTTTTCATAATCGACAAGGTCCTTTCCGACGCGATTTGATGCTTTAATTTTTTTCGTCCGAAACCAGTTGATAGCCTATCCCGCGAACCGTGCGAATACAACAAGCGGTCTCCTCATCGCCGAACAGCTTTTGCCGAAGCGTGCGGATATGCATATCAAGAGTTCGTGTCTCTCCAATAAAATCATATCCCCAAACCAGGTCAAGCAGCTCGTCCCGCTTCATCACGTTGGGCGTATTTTCCATCAGCACTGCAAGCAGAGCAAATTCTGTCCGTGTCAATTCGATTTTTTTGCCCGCTCGGTAAACCTCGTGACAACGCTTGTCCAGCCGAATATCCGAAACCGCCAGTATCTCCTCCTCGGGCTTCTGTGTTCTTTTAAGCAAATTGCGAATCCGCGCCATCAGCTCCAATATTCCGAACGGCTTGGTGATATAGTCATCGGCTCCGCTGTCGAGCCCGACAACCTTATCGATTTCGGTTCCCTTGGCGGTCAAAATGATGATCGGCAAGTCTCGTGTTTTCGGCTTCTGCCGCAGCTCCTTGATTGCGGTCAAGCCGTCCTTTTTCGGGAGCATTAAATCAAAAAATGCCATATCCGGCAAAAGGCTGTCGATTGCCGCCAAGCCATCCTCTGCGGTTTCAAAGGTCTCGACCCGATAGGAAAAGCTTTCCAAGCTGACCTTTATCAGCTCTCGGATATTTTCATCATCCTCTATCACATAAATCAGTTGACCCATAAATCGCCCTCCCGCTTTCATGCGCTCATATTATTTTATGGTGCTTGTGCTCACCTGTGCGATAAAATTCTACCCACTCACCGATATTCACCGCATGGTCACCGATTCGCTCCAGATATTTTGCAATCATCAAAAAATCTATCGCCCAATCAATATGCTCATGCGACTTGGAAAGCAGCTCCGCCAATTCAAGCTTCACCTGATTAAACAGCTCATCCACCAAATCGTCCCGCTTCATAACCTCCTTTGCCAGCTCCAGGTCGCTTTGGACAAAGGAGGTAATCGAATCACGTACCATTTGGCAGGCAATTGCCGCCATCTGAGGAATCGCCTCTACCATATTAAAAATCTCGGTTCCGCCGATTCGTATGACCAATTCGGCAATATCTGCCGCACCGTCTCCGATTCGTTCCATATCGGTAATCATCTTCAAGGCGGTTGAAATCGCCCGCAAATCGGTCGCTACCGGCTGTTGCCGTAAAAGCAAGGATAAACACCTGGCTTCAATGGATTTTTCAATATCATCAATCTTTCGGTCATTTTCAATGACACTCCGCGCCAAAGCATTATCCTTGCTTTTAAATGCCCGGATGGAAAGATCGATTGCCTCCTCCACCATTGCGCCCATTTTAATCAAATCAATATTTAACAGTTCCAATTCACTGTCAAAGCTTGGTCTGGCTCCCATTTTTTCTTCCTCCATTATACTATTTTTTCGCTTCCTTTTCAAGCCTCCCGCTCCGACATTATCCGAATCGACCGGTGATATAATCCTCGGTACGTTTGTCGGACGGCATGGAAAAAATCTTATCCGTCAAGCCGAATTCCACCATTTCTCCAACCAGGAAAAATGCCGTATAATCGGAGATTCTCGCAGCTTGTTGCATATTGTGTGTTACAATCACAATGGTATATTTTTCTCTCAATTCCGACATCAGCTCCTCGATTTTCATCGTCGAGATGGGATCGAGCGCCGAGGTTGGCTCGTCCATCAGCAGAACTTGCGGCTGTACCGCAAGCGCCCGTGCAATGCAAAGCCGCTGCTGTTGCCCGCCCGACAGGCTCAGTGCCGACTTTTTCAGCCTATCCTTTACCTCATCAAGCAACGCCGCCGCGTGCAAGCTCTTTTCGACGATTTCATCCAACTGCGCCTTGGACTTTATGCCGTGAATTCGAGGTCCGTATGCGATATTGTCATAAATGCTCATCGGGAACGGATTCGGCTTTTGAAACACCATCCCGACCTTTTTCCGAAGCAGGGTCACATCGACGTTTGACCCGTAAACATCCTCTCCGTCCAGCAAAATTTGCCCGCTGATTTTCACGTTGTCCACCAAATCATTCATTCGATTGAGTGTTTTCAGATAGGTAGACTTTCCGCACCCGGACGGACCGATCAGAGCGGTGATTTTCCCCTCTTCGATGTTTAATGAAATATTCTTCAGAGCATGGTTCTCTCCGTAATACAAATTGACATTCTGCGTAATAATTTTATCTGCCATATTCCGCACTTCCTTTTCTAGCTTTTTCGTTTTAAGTGAAGCTCTGTCAAGCGTGTCAGTAGATTGATAAAAAACACGATGATAATCAGCACAGCGGCAATGGCAAAGCTGATATCGTTATACCCCTTGCCCGCATATTGATAAAGCTGAACCGACAGTGTCGCTCCCGAAGAGGAAAGGTGGCTGAGCAGACCATTCGGCAGATTCGTACCGATTCCCGCCGTAAAAATCAAAGCCGCCGATTCCCCGACAATTCTTCCGATGCTTAAAATAACCGATGTGATAATGCCCGGAAGTGAACAAGGCAAAATCACAGTACGTATCATATACCACCGTGTAGCGCCGATTCCCAAAGCACCCTCCCGATATATTTCGGGCACGGTGCGCAATGCCTCCTGGGTGGTTCGGATGATAATCGGCAAAATCATGAGTGTCAGCGTCAGCGCACCCGACCAAATCGAATAAGACAATCTCATCACAATTCCGAAAAAGGTAAACCCAAACAAGCCGTAAATAATAGAGGGAATGCCCGATAGTGATTCAGCGGTAAATTCAATCAGCCGTACCAGCTTTCCTTTTTTGGCATATTCATTGAGATAAATTGCCGCACCGATTCCAATCGGCGTTGCAATCAAAATCGACAGCACGATAATATACAGTGTGTTGATAATATTAGGTAAAATACCATAAGTTTTCTTTAATGTACTCGGTTGTGTCGACAAAAGCTCCCAACTGATATGCGGAAGCCCCTTAATTAGGATATAGACCAGCATTCCAACCAGCATTCCAACCGTAATGGCGGCACAAAGATAGATTAAAATTTTCAGCAGGATATCATAGGGGCGTATCCTTTTTTTCGTGATTTTGCAATCCGCCGCCTGAATCCGCGCGTAGGTATCTCGTATTGCTCTTGCAGTATCCTCCATATTCCCTTTCCTTTCCGTTATTTCTCACTTTTCCGATTTTTGAACAATCGGTTAATCACAATGTTGATAACCATGATGAAAGCAAAGAGCACCAGCCCGATTGAGAAAAGCACCTCTCGATGCAAGCCTCCCGCATAGCTCATCTCGGAGGCAATCCCGGTCGTCAAAAAGCGAACACTTTGAAATAAATTCGGCATATTGCTCACATTGCCGCAAACCATGATAATCGCCATCGTCTCCCCGATAGCACGTCCGATTCCTAAGATGATCCCTGTCACGATTCCCGAGCGTGCCGCAGGAATAATCACCTTGAAAATCGTTTGTATC
>CAZFQM010000003.1:0-8404 GCA_964520995.1 uncultured Oscillospiraceae bacterium | reverse complement strand
ACCAAGTGCCAGAGATGCCTCTCTCCATTCTCCCCGCACGCTGTCCAAGGCGGTTTCGCTGACACTGATAATGGTAGGCAATATCATAATCGCCAAAACAATAATGGCGGAGAGCAGGGTTGCTCCCGATGCCAGATGAAATATCTCTCCAACGGTCGGCACGATAACCATCATACCGATTAAGCCGTACACGACCGACGGAATACCCGCCAACAACTCGATTGCGGAGCGCACCACCTTTGCCGGACGTTTTGATGCCACCTGCGACAAAAACACCGCAGTCAACAAGCCGATCGGAACGCCCAGCAGCATTGCGCCGAAGGTTCCGACAATGGAGGACAATATCATCGGAAGAATTCCAAACTGCGGGTCTTGTGCGGTCGGCTTCCATACCGCGCCGAGCAAGAATTTTCCGATTCCTACCTTGGCGATAGCGGGTCCTCCCGCAATTACCATATAAATCGAAATCGCAGCAACTGCCAAAACCGCAACCAATCCGCAACAAAGAAAGAGAATATGCATAACCGTTTCGGTAATTGATTTTGACCTTGCATTGCTCTTTATCGTCATATCGACACAGCTCCTTTTATATGGGAACAGAGAACGAACTTGTTTCATTCGTTCTCCAAAAACACTTTTTATTCCGATGTGAGCGCTCTGTTCCCGTTGTATCTGCTTTCTACCTGCTTATTTTACCGAAATCAGATGCAGGTCGGTTACAATCGCCTGCCCCTCATCCGAGAGCACATAGTCCAGAAAGCTTTTGACCGCAGTACTGTCCTCGTTCTCCCTTGTGACCATCAAAAACGGTCTCTGTATCGGGTAAGCTCCCGATTTTACGTTATCAATCGTACAATCGACCCCGTCGATTTTTAAGCCCTTGACCGTATCGTTGAGGTAAGCGTAGGAAATATATCCGATTGCGCCCGGAGTCGCCGACACCGAGGTAGCAACAATCCCTGTTTCGGTCAATTCCTGGCTGTATTTACAGGCATCCTCCAGCTTCAAAAGTTCCTCAAAGGCGGCACGGGTTCCGGAGCCTGCCTCCCTGCCGATGACTGCAATCTGCCGGTCTGCTCCGCCGACCTCTTTCCAGTTGGTGATTTCTCCCTTGAAAATCCGAATCAAATTTTCTTTCGACAGGTCGGACACCGCATTCTCCTTGTTGACAATCACGCTGATAGAATCAATTGCCACCTTATACTCCTTTAAACCGGTTTCGCTCTCTTTCAATGCGCGGCTGACATTGCCGATTTGACTATTGCCGTCCTGCACATTTTTGATTCCCGCTCCCGAGCCGCCGAGCTGGACATCCACCGTAATATTGCCATGCTTGGAATGATATCCCTCCGCAAGCCCCTTTGCCAAATCCTCCATTGAGGTGGAGCCGCTCATTTTAATGGTCACAGCCGCCGTGCTCCCACCGCTTGTAGGGTTGTCCGAGCCTCCGCCGAGATTTGGATTACATCCTGTCAGCATCGCAGCTGCCAACACAAAAGCCGACACAACCACCGATAATCTTTTTCCTCTTGTCATATTCATCTTCCTCACTTTCTTTTTCGTACAATCATATTCTACCGCCTATTTCAAAAAGTCGATAGCAAAACAAGGTATAGGAAATGTAAAGTCTATGTAAAGCCGAACCTTGTGAAATTGCAAAAACATTTTAAACGTTCTGTTACGGGATTTGCATATTAAAAGATATTGTGGTAAAATCTAACATATATAATAGTATGCAAAAAAGCATCATGTTATTGATACGTGAAAAGAAGAAAGGTGGGGAACGAGCATCCTGCTCTAAAACAATGTCAGACAAAACACCCGAAAATAATCTGCATTATAAAAAGGTATCCCGAAAATCCATCATTCTTTGGGAAATCATATTTTTTCTGCTTTGGACGGCAATTTTTGTATTGGTGCTATGGGCATTCACTCCGTTTACCTGGCTTTGGAACAGCATAATCTGGCTGCTCGGTGTCCTTTTGATTTTAGTCGAAGCGCTATACTTCCCGATGCTGTACAGCTCCACTCAATATTGCATCACCGACGAGCTGATTGCCTATCGCCGTGGTGTTTTTTTCAACCAACGACAATTTATCTATCGTGATCGCATCATCTATGTTTCGGTGTACAACACTCCGCTCACCCCGCTTCTCGGCATTTCCTCCCTGGTCATCACGACCGCAGGGGCAAAGATACGAATCAATTTCTTAAATCGTCGCCTCGCACAGCAGCTTGCCGAGGAGCTGGCTCCTGCCCCAAAGGACATCTATTAAAGGAGGTCATGCTTTGCGCTTCAAACATCCTCATCCGATCAACATCATCGAAAATACCACAAAATACATTCTGCTGTTGGTCTTCCCCTTGATTCGCGGCTTGCTTTTTTCAAGCGGCGATTTCTACACCTGGCTCAAGGGAGCATGGTTTGACCTTTTGATTGTCGCCTTAATCTTCGCAATGGCGACGCTTCGATGGTATTGTATTCGCTACAGCTATGATGAAAGCGGCATTTATATCAACAGCGGCTTTTTGGTCACCGAGCGTTGCTATCTGCCCTACCGAAAGCTGACGATGGTCTACACCGAATATCCGTTTTATTTCATGCCCATCGGGGTTATGCGGATACGTGCCGATACCGACGGCGGCTTTATGCACTCCTCCGACTTTTCGATCACCCTGAGCAAAAAGAACGCAAACGAAATATTTGCGCTCTCCCAAACCGAATTCCGTGTTGAGGAAAGCATGAAAAAGGTGTATCATCCGCAGTGGTTCTATGTTGCCATCCTTTCCCTGATCACTTCCAACACCCTTACCGGCGTGCTGTTTGCCTCCACCTTTATCTCCGAATGTGGAAACCTACTGGGCAAGGAATTCGAGGATTTGCTGGTTACCAAGCTGACCGACATGGTACAGATGCTGGCATTCGGATTGCCTCCCGCCGCCGCAATTTTGGGATATATTCTTCTTTTCGGATGGTTAATCTCCTTTCTGATGACCATCGTGCGGCACATCAAATTCAACGTCATCCGACAGGGCAACAGCCTGGAAATCAAAACCGGGATTGTCATCCCGCGCAGTTATTCCATCCAGGTCAGCAAGATAAACCTCACTGAAATTCGACAAAGTCTTTCCACCAAGCTACTCGGATTTTTCACGGTATTTATCCACTGCACCGGCTACGGCAAGCAGAAGAACGAGCTTGCGGTATTGATTCCCGCCGCGGATAAGCATGAAGCACGGCGGAATTTAAAAATGCTGCTGCCGGAAATTCCTCTGGTCAAAAAAGAGTACAAGCCGAAGCTGCGTGTTCTCTCCCGCTTTTTATTCCCGCCCGTTATGATTATCTGCGGTGTTTTCGCCTTTTTCTTTTTAATCTGCCTTTTCTTCCCGCAATTCCGCACAACCGCTCTTTTCGTCGGTATCATGGTGGAAATTCCCGGAATTTGGTGGCTTTTTGTAAAGCTTCTTTCCTTTCTGCACACCGGCATCGGGAAAGAAAACGGCGTTTATACCTTTTACTATACCTATGCTTATGCGTTTTTCACCACCTCGTTGCCGGAGCATAAAATCTCCCGGGGTCATTGCAGACAAAGTTTTTTCCAAAAAATGTCGGATTGCTGTGATGTCATTATTCTTTCTTACTCCGAGGGAAAGAAGAGATTGGTTGTTCCGAATATCAATATTCATGATGCTAACCGCATTTTCGATTTTCCGATTTACAATGAAAAGAAAGTGCCTGCTTCTGCCAAGCGCTTCCGAAGAAAGGATAAATAAGTATGAAAAAAGCATTGATTGTCGTCGATTATCAAAAGGATTTTGTCTGCGGAAGTCTCGCAAATGAGCTTGCCGTTGCCATTGAAGAGAATGTCTGCAACAAAATCAAGCAGTATCGAAGCAACCAAGATGATGTTATCTTCACATTTGACACCCATGATGAACACTATCTGCAAACACAGGAGGGCAGTATGCTGCCCATTCCCCACTGCCTAAAGGACTCCGACGGTTGGCAGCTTTACGGAAAGGTCGCCGACCTATGTCGGGAAGAGGATCGCCTTTTCATGAAAAAAGCCTTCGGCTCCTCCGAGCTGTTTGACTTTTTACGTACACAAAGCTATCAAAGCCTGGAGCTGGTCGGCGTTGTCTCCAACATCTGTGTGATATCCAACGCAATTCTGGCAAAAACCGCCCTACCCGAGGTCCCGATTACAATTGATGCCTCCTGCACGGCAAGCAATGACCCACGTTTGCACGAGGAAGTCTTAGATGTCCTGGAAAGTATGCAATTTCACATAACAAACAGAATCGCAAAATAAGAAAAGAGAGAAAAAGAATATGACAAAGAGAACAAACGATGCCCTGCTCTGTGACTTTTATGAGTTAACGATGGGGAACGGCTATTACCGCAACGGATTTTATCGAAAAAAGACCTATTTTGATGTTTTCTTCCGCACCGTCCCCGATAACGGCGGATTTGCGATTGCGGCAGGTCTGGAACAGATCATTGACTATATTGAAAATTTACATTTTACCCCCGAGGATATTGATTTTCTGCGTTCCAAAAGCATCTTCGACGAGGGCTTTTTGGATTATTTGCTCCATTTTCGCTTTACGGGAGACATCTATGCCGTGCCGGAGGGGACACCTATTTTCCCCGGCGAGCCGATCTTGACCGTTGCCGCCCCCGCGATTGAGGCGCAATTGATCGAAACCTTTGTCCTGCTTTCTTTAAATCATCAATCCTTGATTGCCACCAAAGCCAATCGCATCGTGCGGGCGGCAGACGGACGTCTGGTGCTGGAATTCGGTTCCCGACGCGCACAGGGAGCCGACGGAGCAATTCTCGGTGCCCGAGCCGCCTATATCGGCGGGTGTGCCGGTACTGCCTGTGCTGTTTCGGATCAAATGTATCAAGTGCCTGCAGGCGGAACAATGGCACATTCCTGGGTGCAAATGTTTGATACCGAATATGAGGCCTTCAAAACCTACTGCGAGTTGTATCCACATGGGACAACCCTCCTGGTTGACACCTACAGCGTGTTAAAAAGCGGCGTTCCCAATGCAATCCGCGCTTTTAAAGAGGTACTTCTCCCCCAAGGCATCACAAACTTCGGCATTCGTCTGGACTCGGGAGACATCACCTACCTATCCAAGAAAGCCCGCAAGATGCTGGACGAGGCGGGTCTGACCTCCTGCAAAATCGTTGTTTCGAATTCCTTGGACGAATATATTATTCGCGACCTGATTCAGCAGGGAGCTTGCATTGACACATTCGGCGTCGGAGAGCGCTTAATCACCTCGAAAAGTGAGCCGGTATTCGGCGGGGTATACAAATTGTGCGCCGTTTCGGAGGGCGATAAAATCATTCCGAAAATCAAAATCAGCGAAAATACCGCTAAAATCACCAATCCGCATTTCAAAAAGCTCTATCGTCTTTTCGAAAATCAATCCGGAAAAGCGATTGCCGACCTGATATGCATCCATGATGAAGAAATCGACTTTTCCAAGCCGTTGGAGCTTTTCGACCCGGAAGCAACCTGGAAGCGAAAAACCGTCACCGATTTTACCGCCAAGGAGCTGCTGATTCCTGTCTTTCAAAACGGAAAAAGGGTTTATTCTTCTCCCGATATCCATTCCATTCAAGCCTATTGCCTGAAACAGGTAGATTTGCTTTGGGACGAGGTGAAGCGTTTCGAAAATCCGCATCGTTATTATGTGGACCTCTCCCAAAAGCTGTGGGACATCAAGCGTGAACTGCTCGAAAAAGGAAAAAAATAAACGCACCGACGCAATGGTCTTGATTTTCTTTACCAATACTCCTTTTGATTGAATTTGTGTTATAATGAAAAGTGAAAGCAGATGCTACTGCATCTGCGCGCCGCAAGAATTGCGGCTAGATGGTGCTTTGCACCATCACTTTTCTATTGCAACAATAAATTGCACTGCCAAAGCAGTGCTTCCGCCTACGGCGGCAATCAAAACTCTGTTTTGATTGAATTTGTGTTATAATAACCTTGGAACATGACCGAAATCAAAGATTTCGAACGTTCTCAAGAACATTGGAAACACTGCTCGCTTCGCTGCGCAAGTGGTATGTGTTTGAATAAAAGCACATTGCGCTGTTTTGATTGACGATATCACAAGCAAACGCTCACGGCTTCTCATCATTTGAGCGAAACGCCCGCACTTTGATAAATACATTCCAACCGAACGGAGATTTTCTATGGACGAATGCGCAAAGCAAAGAAAAAAGCTTGCGGAAGAATTTATGGTTTACCGCAATGTATTTATTGCCTTAGGTGATGAAACAAGACAGCAGATTTTTATCGCTTTACTCGAAAACGAGGCGGTCGGTATGAGAGTGCTCGACATTGCGCAGAGGACACATCTTTCCCGACCGGCGGTATCTCACCACCTGCAAATATTGAAAAGCGCCGGGCTAATCAATCTACACCGTGTCGGCACCATGAACTTTTATTATGTGGATGCCGACAAAAGCTGTTGGAGCGGGCTGAAGTCATTGATTGACCATATCAACGATGTTATCATGGCAGCCGACCGCGCAGGATATCCGCGTATGTCCGAGGAGACTTGAAGCGAAGCTTGATATGATACATTGTGATAAATAATACCAATCAAAAAGGAAGGATTATCATGAACATTTCGGAGGCAATTGCTTCCCGACATTCGGTACGCGCTTATGCAGACAAGCCGCTTCCCGAAGAAATCATCTGCGCATTGAAAGACGAAATTACCCTCTGCAACAACGAAAGCGAATTAAACATTCAGCTTGTTACCGATGAGCCGAAAGCCTTTGACGGCTTTATGGCACATTACGGAAAATTTTCGGGAGTCAAAAATTACATTGCACTAATCGGAAAAAAGGAAGCTCAGCTTGATGAAAAGCTCGGCTATTACGGCGAGCGGATCGCAATCAAAGCGCAAATGCTCGGCTTAAACACCTGCTGGGTGGCAATGAGCTTTTCCAAAGGTGTCACCAAAAAAAGCTGCCGGCTCGGAAAGGATGAAAAGCTGGTCTGTGTGTTATCGCTCGGCTATGGTGAAACACAGGGCGTTGCGCACAAATCAAAGGCGCTCTCGGAGCTTTGCAAGACCTATGACGGCAATATGCCGGAGTGGTTTCAAGCAGGTATGGAGGCGGTTGCGCTTGCTCCTACCGCAATGAACCAGCAAAAATTTCTTTTCACTCTTTCCGAAGATGACAGCGTGAAAGCGACCTCACTCGGCGGATTCTATTCAAAAGTGGATCTCGGCATTGTAAAATATCATTTCGAAGCGGTTTCCGGACACAAAACGATCTGATTTTTTCCGCAAGCAAACAACAAAAATCCCCTCGGTGTTGTATCTGAACACCGAGGGGATTTTAGGTATCATCTGTTATTTTAACATGGCATCAATTTCGGCTTCCACCTTGTCTTTATCTGCCGCCACGCAGAAAAACAAGTAATTGCCCTCTTTGCGGATCACTGCCTTTTCCAGCCTACTGACCTCTAAGGGCGCATAGCTGACATAAATATCCTTTTGCTCCTGAACCCGATTGTTTAGCACCGTTTCCAAACGTGCTGCCGCCGCAGAATCCTTTGCTTCAAAAACCGCAATTTCCTCTGCTGTCGCAGTTGTGCTGGTATAAACCTTGGATTTCACAACATCCTCGCTTTGAATATCCGAATAGATTGAGGAAAGCATCGAAGAATCCAACGGTTCCATGGTATCCTCAAACTCAACACTGCTAAACAGCGTATCTGCCGCCGCTTCCACATCAACGGTTACAGATTGTCCGCAGGAGGTCGCCGTCACTCCAATCAATAACGACAGCAAAAGTGCACTCACCGCTTTTTTTAATTTCATATATCCCATTCCTTTCATCTGCTTTTTATTGATAAGCCGCCGTCCGACAGCCTATTGCCGCACATACTATTGTACCGTATGTGACTTTAAATAGTCAAGCCATTTGATACAATATGCCTTGTTGAAATGATAACAGTCAGCCTTAGAGACCGCCTCATCCAGCGCAAAGCCATCCTCTCCCGCCACTACCGAGGAGGGATCCAGATAGTAAACCTTTTTGTCCACCGCAACCGTTTTCAGCATCTCATTATACTGCTGAATTTTCGCCATCCGCAGATATGAGTGCTCCTTTTCGGCTTTTTGACCGATCGGCATGACCGCCTGCAAATAGATTTGCACATCGGCTTGAGATGCTCTTATTTGATCGATCATGGTATGGTATTTGGTTTTAGAGGTATTATAATTCGGCCAATTGATTTCATTTAAGCCGAGCATAATATAAACCTTTTTGTACTTATCTTTATTTGCCGCCATGTCCTGCATCACGGTAATGTTTTTGCCCGATATCAAATCAGTGCTATCCAATATTTTTGAGGTT
>CAZFQM010000002.1:18528-29024 GCA_964520995.1 uncultured Oscillospiraceae bacterium | reverse complement strand
ACCGCATTGGTGCTGTCGGGACTCCAACCCTCAAAGGTAATATCCGAAAACACCGTCATAGCGGGAGCACCGGCGTGCTTCGTTACCAAATAAAGATTGTAGTCGTTCAGTGAAGTGGATTGCAGATTATTAACCAGCTTCAAATTGTTAAACAGATAGAACGGCTGATGTATTGAAGTGGTATCCTGAATCACGGTCATTGCGTGGAAATCCTTTTCCTTTACCAAATTGTTGAAGTTCATCGTGGTAAAGGTGCAGTTTGTCAGTTCATATTGCCCGGTCGCCGAGAAATAAACAGGATATTGACCGAGCAGCTCCGCTTTGGATAAGCGCATTGAGGTGCTTCCGCTGTTATACGCCGGAGTAGACAGGATACCGTACTTTGCGCCAAAGGAGAAGATGTTCATTACATCGGAGCCGTCGGCACGATACCATTCAAAATCGGCGCATTGCTGCGCACGCTGAGTAGCATAGGTTTTCTCCAGATTGGTATAACCGAAGCGCACGTTTTGAATGTCAACCGTATCCAATAAGCCTTTTAAAATAATGCCACGATAGGTACAACCGCCGGTAACATTGTGTACCCGCATACGTCCCAAGGATTTCAGCGTAGACTCCCAAGAGGTTCCTATCTCATGGTCCAACACCTTTCCGTTGCCGGCATGGAAAGCGATGCCGATATAGGCGTTGAGCAACATAATGTTTTCCACCGTCATACCCTCACGGGTAAAGGGCAGCTTGGTAGTATTTGCAATTCCGATAGCCGGCGGATAAACGGTAATCTTTGTAGTAATCGGTGCCGTGTTTTTGTGTACGAATCCTAACCCGATAATGCTGGCATTTCCCTGCATTTGGAAAGTAGGATGCGAATCGACATTGCCTGCACCATGATCTACGATCATCCAGGTCCCTGCGAAATTATCGGCATCCAGCCAGCTGTTGCCCGAGCCTTCAAAGGAATAGCTTTTGGTTCCAAGATTGGCAACTGCCCGCCATTTTTTCTTGGTAGAGGGAGTTTCGCCACGTATGCTGACGCCCATCGGCACATCGACTCCCGCTTTCATTAAATAGCGTCCCGCGGGAAGATATACGATTCCGCCGTGGTTTTTATAAGCCGCATCAATTGCTTTTTGAATCGCCTTGGAGGCATCGGCAGAGCCGTCCTTCTTGGCTCCGTATGCGGTTACATCGTAATACGGCATTTTCTCGGCAGTACCGCCTCCGTTGTTGCCAGAGCCGTTGCTGTTGATTGTTCCACCGCCGTTATTGACATTGCCGCCGCTTCCCGTTGTATTTCCGTTTGCGGAGGAGCCTAGATTTTCTGTATCGCCGTCAGAGCTTTCGACGTTATCCGGAATACCGTCCGAATCACTGTCCGCAAAATCGCCCGAAGCAGTTTCCTCGGTGCTGTTGGCAGCAGAGGAGCCTGTATTTTCCTTTTTGTTACAGCCGACGAAGGTACCCAGTAGGAATACGCTGACCAGCAGTAAAGCAAGTATCCTTTTCATTTTCATGATTATATCACCCTTTCCTCGGTCAGTTGGAAATCTTGTTGGTCGCACCGGAGGTACAGCCTACAAACTTCACACCGGAATTAGCCAGCTTGCCTAATGAAGCGCCCGAGAAGCGACAGTATTCGAATCGAAGTTCTCCGCTCTTATAGGCAGAACCGCCGACCGAGGCCACTAAGCCGCCGCCATTGGAAATTGCCATATTTCGCACTGTTACAGTGGAGGAGTCTCCCGATTCATGCTTATATTCAATCATCGGCTTTTTCCCGGTCAGCCAATACAAGGTATTGTTAATATTTACGGTAGCACCGCCCTGCGTTGTAATATTGAAATACTGACCTGCGGCGGAATTTTGGAAAATAATATTATCCAGGGTATATATTGATTTTGCCGTGCCGTTTTTCGGCTGGTTTATCGTCACACAGGTGTATTCCTCCCGTGTAGAATAACCGGTAGCCATCAAGAAATAGCAATTGCGGATGGTCTGCGTACCGCAGGCCTCCAGCATAACGCCTCGCTCACACTCGATATTCAAAGAGGTCGCATCCAAATTCACCGGGCTGCCCGAATAAGCGGAGGTGGTTTTTACTCCAACCCAGGGGGCAAAAATCAAAGCATTGCTCATGACTACATTGCTGCAGGCAGCCAATTCTACGCTAATCTCGGTATTGGCACGAAGATGAACATTGCTGTAAGTGGTGAAGTTAAACTGCCAATTATTGATATCCACCTTGCCGTTTGCACCGCTAACAAAGATGCTGCGATATAAAGAGCAGCCCATTATGTTGCGAATGGTAATCGGTCCGGAGTTTTTGCCGCTGAGCTTCTTGTTGGTGGTATCCGCTTTCAGTGAATCCTGATAAACGGCAATGCCGTAATAGGGATTGCTCAAAGAAATGTCCTCAATGACGATTCCCCTGGTGGATTTCAGCTTGTTGATATCCACACCGATAAACGGCGCAGTTGGCAGTGACTCCGAATACAACGGCGGCTGCATCAAATTCACAACGCCTAAACGCTTTACCGTGTTATCGCCCAACAACTGAAAGGTCGCACCCTCATCTACATTTCCCGATGTTTTTGTTACGAAAATCCAAGAGCCGTAATAAGCTTCTGCACTCATCGCATCGGCAGTATAGCCCGCAAACAGCTTCTTATCTTGAGCGTCGAAAAGGTTTTGCCAAGCACCGCAGGTAGCGGTGGTGATTCCCTCTATGTCAACACCGACCGGCACGGTAATAGATCCCTTAATGTTATAAAATCCGGCAGGGAAAAAGACAGTTTGTCCGTTTTTTGCGGCTTTTACCGCTTTTTGAACGGCGTCGGTATCATCGGTGGTACCGTCTCCCTTTGCGCCGTAGGAGCGTACATTGATATATTGCTCGGATTTGGTGAATGCAGTATCTGCAACAACCACATAATTTCCCATTCCCAACAGCAAACTGATTGTCAAAAGAACAGAGAGTAAATGACGATGTTTACGCATAATAATATCCTCCTTTTTATTCTCCGATTTGCACACGTCGATTGGTACCCGCATCATCATAAGCGACACAGCTGTCATACCAAACGCCCTGTCGACTAACCTCGTCAAGCAGTGTCTCGGGGAAGCGGCAGCCGACAAAGCGAAGCTCTCCGTCATGGTAGCCGTCACCGCCGACCTTTGCCAATGTCCCCGCCATCTCGGACGGCAGATGAAAGGTTCCCTTGTTTCCAGTAAATACGCAATCGGTCAACGTCAGAGAGCCGGGAGCGGCATGGCTCTTGGTCATGGTCACCAACGGCTTGCTGTCACACCATCCCCAGAACTGAGAGGAGGATATCACAGGATTGCAGCCCGCGGTCATCTGTACATCAATGAAGGTCGCTTTGGCATTAAAATTCAGCTGAAATACACAGTTGGAAAAGGTGATAAACGGATTGTGGTCACAGTGCTCCGGCTGGATAATCTGTAGGCATCTCACCTCATCCTCGCGTCCCTCTCCCTCGGGATTGATACCCAAGAAGTAGCAATTGGAGATTTGATATAAAACCGTGCTGTGCAGTGCCATCGGAATAACACTTTCGAAGTTGCAATTATTTACCCGCATGGAGCAGGTGCCTCGGTTGTTTTTAAAGGAAGCTTCGGTTTTAATGCCGTGATAAGCGCCATAGGAGAGCACATTGGAGATACTCATACCGTCGCCGCGGCAAAGATAAATATCCACGCAGTTTTCACGGCGTGCCCGCCAATATTGCGGAATATAACAACTCATGTTGAATTGACAATTGTGAATATCCACGGTGTCCACCAGGTTTTTCAACAAAATACCGCGATAGATCGGACCACCCATAATGTTGTGAATCCGATGCCGCCCGCAGGATTGTGATAACTCATACGGACTATCCAGCTCGGGATAATTGCTGTCCAGGTCATCTCCGGTCGCAATGACAATACCGTAATAGCTGTTCGCTAAGCTGATATCCTCTACCGTCACGCCCTCACGGCAATACGGATTGGCATTGGTGGAAATATGTGCGATACAGGGAGGACAGGGGGTAATCTCCTCCGTAATCGGAGGCAGATACCGATTCACAAAGCCTACCCGACGAATGGAGGTGTTCCCCGTCATACGAAAGGTCGGTGCGCCGTTCGGCTCGCCCTTTCCGTGGTCACACAGCACCCAAGTACCCTTATAAAGACGCGGATCAATCCAAGCTTCGCCGACCCCGCCGAGCACCATACCGTCCTCTAACGGAATATGCTTATCCTGCGTGTCGAGATAATTCTGCCAAGGGCCGGTTGTAGCGGTAGTAATGCCCTCTACATTGACTCCCATCGGTACCGTAACTCCGGAACACATACGATACAAGCCGGCAGGCAGATATACCACACCGCCCTGCTTCTTCAAGCTGTCCAGTGCCGCTTGAATTGCGGGAGCATCATCATGTACTCCGTCTCCCAACGCACCGAATTCTCTTACATTTACACGATCATAGAATTGTGTATTCATCTGCTTATTTCCTTTCTTTGGAAATTGAAATCGAACGGCGAATATAAAGTACAGGAGCCGCCCCGGCAGTACCGGGCAGCTCCTGTACGATGCCTTTGTACTTTACTTATTCTGCTTGTCGATAGCGGCTTGCAGGGACGGATATGCCCACTCTACCAACACATTCCAATCCTGGGTGTAGACACCTGCTAAATCATAATAGCTGAAATCCGGGATGTGCTGCCAGTTGTGCAATACCGGAACAAGATTCTTGTTCTGATTGATTTTGCTGTAAAATTCATATTCCTTTGCCGTAAAGCCGTATTCGTTGAGGAACTTTGTCTTCTTCTTTGCTTCGGAGGAAGCGCTGGGATTCAAGGAACCGTAGCGTTGCATATAGATATAAGCCGCCGCACCCTCCGGGTTTTTGGAGTTCTTCGGCAGGAACGTATAGGTCGCTTCCGCCAAATGATAATGGGTTTTACTGTTAACATCCTTCGGACTCGGTACCCATCCGAGCTTGCCGGCTTTCTTCCATTCGATTGCTTTCTCTCCGTCATATAAGCAAGACCAGGGTGAGGTCATCATCGCAACCTTGTTCTGATAGAAGCGTGTACCGGCGGTCCAGGGCTCGCTGTCATAGCTGCCCAGCTCTGCGATTTTGCGTGCATATCCCGCCCAACGGGTGAAGTTGGCATGACGCAGATTGTTGGTGATTGTTCCGTCATTGTTGACCGTAACCAAATCCATACCGGAGGCAGTAGCCATACGGAAGATAGACTCATAGTATAAAGAAACGCCATATACCTCGGGAATGTTGTCGTGATTTTGGTCCACTGTCAACTCTTCTACATATTCCAAGAATTTAAGGATATCCCATTGACCCTTTTCGTACAAAGCAAAGGGGTCCTCTAAGCCGGCTTGATTGATCAACGTTTTGTTGTACATAATACCGTAGCCGATAACCGGGTCGGTCACACAAATACCGGTCAGCACACCGTTATAGAATAACGGCTCCGAATATTTCTGCATATCCTTCCAGGCAGCGTCGTTCATGTTAATGTATTCGCGGATGTCGCGGGTCAAATTCTTATTGCGCAGATAAGTACCCACTCCATTGTAAATACTGAACAAATCAGGAGCATCGTTTGCCAACACCATCGTTTGCAAATTCGTGCGCAAGCTGTTCCATTCTACAACCTTAGTGGTGATTTTCAGTTCTTTACCGGTCAAAGCCTTGTATAAAGCCTTATCCTCACGGTAGGCATCATTTTCCACGCCCTCACCGTAAGCTTCGGAGGACAAGATCTTAATTTCACCGCTCTTGATCTGCTTCATCCATGCCGGTGTCTTTTTCACCGAAGTAGTTCCCGCCTCGGTACCCCATTTTTCCGCATCGGTGGAGGGAATCTTGTTGCCACCCCCATTGTTGCCGTTGCCGCTTCCGCCGCCGTTGCTGACAGTGCCGCTGTTTCCCTTGCTGGTAGTAGCGGTAGCATTGCTGCCGACATCGACCGTAGCCGATACCGTCGGGTCATCGGTGCTTTCGCCGCCCGCTGTGCCGGTAATATCGTCCTCTTGAGACACAACATCGGATACTGCATCGGATGTTACATCGCTGCTGTCCCCTTTGTCGCCACCGCAAGCGGTCATCACGCCGACCAGCATCAGCATAGCCATCAGTAAGCTAATGAACTTGGTGATTTTTTGCATACGAATTCTCCTTTATAAGTATTAAGTTCCGGTTCGTACTTATAAAATAACGTATTTCGGCATTTTATTCAATAACACACGTTCGCTTCTATATTAACAAATATTCCGTTCTTTAACAAATATCCCGCTTGCGGGGAAAGGATATCCAATTCTGCCGATTTCGAGCATAATATCTGTAAAAAAGTCATTCAACAACGTAGCTTTGCAGATAAAATAAGGATGCCGCGAAAAAAATCCTCTTGCTTTTCCGTCTCGAAAAGAGGAATGGGTTAACAAAAATAACGTTCCTGCCGACAAAGGAGCGCAGCTTATCAATTCCCCCGCTTCCCGCAACGGTTCCGCCGGCAAGGCAAAAGAAAAATCAATTGAATTGTGAACGATTCCGAAATAACCTTGACATTATCTGCATTTGCAATTAAAATATAATAGTGATTTCATAGGCATTTTGCGGCATTCTATTTAATAGGATGACAAACGGTAAAAATTGTAGTATAATAAATGCAGTTGCGCACCGCCGAAAATGCGGCTCAAATGGTGTACACCATCGCTTTTCTATGATGACAATCAATCAAACACGGCTCGTTTCACTGCAAAAAACAGCTGATGTTTGAATAAAAACAACGATATCTCCCTGTCTCCGTTGTCATAAAGGAGATGTGTAAAAAGAAAGCGTTTCGGTTTACGGGCGTGCCGATTACCTGTCGCTGTAAACCGTTTGGAATATAAGGTCACTGGGAATATAAAAAGGAAAGAGGAAATTCGTATGAATGCAGCGATTATATTTGCGGGCGGAACCGGACAAAGAATGAAAAATACGGCAAAGCCGAAACAGTTTTTGGAGCTTTACGGCAAGCCGATTATTATTTATACGTTAGAGGTTTTCGAAAAGCATCCCGATATTGACATGATTATCATTCCGTGCGTAAAGGGCTGGGAGGATTATCTGCGGGAGCTGATTGCCAAGTTCCATATCACCAAGGTGAAAAAAGTCGTTACCGGAGGAAGCACCTCCCAGGAATCAAAGCTGATTGCCTTACACGCGCTGCAGGAATTTTGCGGAGAGGATGATATTGTTTTAATGCACGACGCCGTCCGTCCTCTGGTGACCGCCAAGTTGATTACCGAAAACATCGCCTGCGTCAAGGAGCACGGAAACGCCATCACCGCCGACCCCTTTACCGAAACAGGCGTAGTGAGCACCGACGGAAAAACGGTAGAGTCAACGATTGAACGAAGCAAGCTGTATATCGGCAAGGCGCCGCAGAGCTTCTATTTTAAAGATGTTTTATGGGCTCATGAGCAGGGTCAAACTATGCCGGAAGCTATTTCAATCGACACCTGCACGCTGATGACCACGCTGGGGAAGAAATTGTACTTTGTCCCCTGCGAATCCACAAATATTAAAATTACTACCCCCGATGATTACTACATTTTCAAAGCGTTGTATGATCTGCGCGAAAGTCAGGAAATTCTGGGGCTATGATAGGGGAAAAAACAATGTTATCTTTAGATTCCGTCATTATGGAGGACCTGCAATACATTACCCAAAGCAACACTTCATGGGACAAGCTGAAAAACAAAACCGTATTGATCACCGGTGCCGGAGGCATGATTGCTTCCTATCTGTGCTACACCCTGCTCTATTTAAATGACAGCAGACAGATGAACATCACCGTTTTGGCGTTGGTTCGCAACGGTGAAAAAGCGAAAAAACAATTTGCCGCGATTGCGGAACGCCCCGATTTTCAGCTGCTGGTACAGGATGTTTGCACTCCCGTTTCCTATGACGGGCAAATCCATTATATTATCCATGCCGCCAGCCAGGCAAGCCCGCGCGCCTTTGTCTCCGACCCGGTCGGAACGATTGCGGCAAACACGGTCGGAACCATGAATATGCTGGAGCTTGCGGTCAATAAAAAATCGGAGGGCTTTTTATATCTCTCCACACGGGAAATTTACGGGAAATCCGAGAATGCGCATGATTTCATCAACGAAGAGCAGTACGGTGCCATGGATCCGACGTTGGTACGCTCCTGCTACCCCGAAAGCAAGCGTATGTCCGAGACACTCTGCGCCTCTTATGCGCATCAATACGGTGTCAATTGCAAAATCGCACGAATCGCACACACCTACGGACCGGGAATTACAATCGGTGACGGCAGAGTGGTCGGTGATTTTATCAACAATGTACTGCAAAATCAAAACATTCAAATGAACAGCGACGGTAGCGGCGTTTTGGGTTTGACCTATCTGTCGGACTTGATCAGCGGACTCTGGATGGTTCTTTTGGACTTCGAGGATTTTGTTTATAACGTTTCAAATGACCATGCGATTATTACGGTCAAGGAGCTGGCACTGAAACTCTGTGCTCTTTATCCGGAGAAACAGCTTCATGCAACTTTCCGGGAAATCGACCCCAACCAAAAAGCAGGATATTTAGGGCACAAGGTCGGCTTGCTGAAATCGGATAAGGCAGTTGCCGCAGGCTGGCACGCTGCGGTATCGCTGGATGACGGTTTCCGACGAACCATTGATTATTATGCAAGGCAGGGAAAGTAACGAATGAGTGAAAACATAATACCGAAGGTCAGTGTCATTATGCCGGTTTATAACTCGGAACAGTTTCTTTGCATGGCGGTAGATAGCGTATTGAATCAGACTTTTACCGATTTTGAGCTGCTTTTAGTCGATGACGGCTCGAAAGACAACAGCGGTGCGATTTGTGACGAATATGCGCAAAAGGACGCCAGGGTTAAGGTCATCCACCGGGAAAACGGCGGAATCTGTGCTGCACGGAATACCGGAATGAAAGCCGCCGTGGGAGAGTATCTGGCATTTATTGACAACGATGACGAATACCTCCCGAATCTGTTGGAAGAAAACTACGCGCTGGCAAAGCAGTATGATGCCGATGTGGTGAAATATGGCTATCAGGTTGAAGAGACCTTTAAAGACGGCTATGTGGATAATCGTCGGCAGGTTGCAAAAGAGCTTGTGGTTATTTCTCCCGATAAATTGGCGGAATGCTATGCTCTTTGCAAAAATTCGGGTGCCTTTAACATGATCTGGAACGGCTTATATAAACAAACCTTTTTAAAGGAAAAGCAGCTTGCTTTCAATGAACAGTGTAAGCTCGGCTACGAGGATTGGATTTTTAACTCCTTATTGTATTCTCAAATCGGAAAAATGGTCTTAAACCCATCTGTAGCATATATTCACTACCAAAGAGAGGGCTTCAGCACCTCAAAAAAGTACAACGACAACCAGCTATATGCCTGCGTTTTGGCATCGGAAGCAGAGCAAAATATGCTGGAAGCTATTAACATCGAGGCTATACTGCCGGGGCAAAAGGAAGAAAATCTTGCCGTTATTATCATTGAAATGCTGGTTCGACTGAACAACCCGAATTGCCCCTACTCCATGCGGGAAAAGGCAAAAAAGCTTTTACAGCTCAGAGAAGAGGCGTTGTATCAAACACGCTTGACCGAAGTTACGCTTCAAAAGCTCAAATCGGTTTCTAAAACAAAGCACACAGTTGCCAAGCTTTTTTACAACAAAAAAATGCTACGGCTTGTTTGGTTATCCAAAATCTATTTCTTCTATGTCAATCAGAAAAAAAGAAGAATGTCGAAGTCTAAATAAACGGAGGATGTAAAAATGGAAAGCTTTTTCGATCTCAGAGAGTTTGTTATTACGCTTCTGAAAAAATTGAAATTCATCATTTTGTTCACGCTGACGATATCTTTATTATGGGGTGTTGTCCGCTTTGTTCCGCTAATGAAAGAATATTTGACTTTTGAAGAGCCTACTATAACCGAGCAAACACCGGTACAGGAAAACGTGACAGCAGAACTGCCTTATCGCTATCAAGCGAGAAAGATTGTACATGTTACCTCTTTGAAATCCTCGGCTTCTCAAAACGCCATTGCTCAGGCAGAACCGATGGAGCAGATTGGCGAAGTCACCTCTACTTATTTGGTATATGCCAGAAACAAAGACTTTTTCCAGCCGCTGGTCAATGAATATTTCACGCAAGCGAAAGAGGTTGACGCAGCACATAAAGAGAAAATGCTGGAATACAATTATCGAACCAAAGCCGTATTAAGCGAAGAGTTTTTATTGCAGGATTTTTATAATCAGATTTCCGTCGATGTCATAGGCAACAGCTTTGTGCAAATTTCCGTTATGACGGGAGACAAGACCTTGTCCGAAGCAATGGTCGTAAAAGCGGAGCAGGTTCTTTCTCAAATGGTTACCGAGGAAATCGGCAAATTTGAATACACGGTCATGGAAGCAACGA
>CAZFQM010000002.1:0-18518 GCA_964520995.1 uncultured Oscillospiraceae bacterium | reverse complement strand
AGCGGCTTGACCCCCAAAACCTCTACCACAACCACCGTTGTCGTCGGAACCAGACCGACCCTGCGGTATATTGCGGTGCAAAGCGTTAAGGGCTGTGTTTGGGGCTTTATCGTCGGATTTATCGTTTCTATTGTATTGGTATTGATGTTTGAGGTCATGAGCACCACAATCAGAACACAAGAAGAACTGAATCAATACGGCTTGAGATTGCTGGGAACCTGCAAGAAGTCCAAAAAAGGTCATTTTCACTTTATCGACCGCTTCATTGACAAGCTGGAGGGAAATACGCAGCCGCCGAAATCAATGGAGGAAAGCTGTGAATTTGTCAAAGAGGGCTTAAAGGCAGCGCTCGAACCCGATAAAGAAAACATCGTTTTGTTGACCGGCTGTGTTGCCCCCGAAGTTTTAGAGTCATATACCTGCGCTTTACAGAAAGCCTTCGAAGCCGAACCGCAAATTTCCTTTGATTACGCTGCTTGCATTTCCGAAGAAGCAACCACCTTCCAAAAGGCAAAAGCTGCCACCGAAATAATCTTAATCGAAGAAATCGGCAAATCGGGAAACAAAGAGGTTGCCTACGAAATAGAGACCTTGCGCGCCTTAGACAAGGATATTGTCGGCTTTATACTGATGAAATAGCAAGCGTTTGCCTCGGTTTGCGCAGTTTCGAATCTGCAAAGCTGCGGATGAATTAAGAAAGGAATGCTCATTATACGATGATTGTTTATTTCATAATGTTGGTATTGAGCGCGGCCTGTGCTTGCTTCTGGCAGAAATATGACAGGCAGGGTACAACCATCTGCGTGTGGCATGGAAGACAGCGTGATTTTTATCTGAAGCTGTCGGTGGTATTTGCTGTTTTAGCCTTTCTTCCTTTTTTCCTTGTGAACGGCACGATGTCCTTCGTCGGGAATGATTACGCCAATTATTATCAGGAATTTGTTTATATTCAAAACGGGCAAGAAAGCTATATGGATACCGGATACGTGCTCATCAACAAGCTCGTTGTCGCCCTGGGGTTGGATTTCCAGTTTGTATATGTTTTTGTCAGCCTCATCGGCTACGGTTTGCTCTTCTTTTGCATTTCCAAATACTCCAACAACTTTGCAATCAGCATTGTGTTGTTCTTTTCCATTGGTTACTTTTACTTGCTGGGACTCAATCAGATTCGCCAATTCATCGCTTTAATGATTGTGTTCTATGCACTGTCACAGATTCCAAACGGAAAATTCCTAACCTACGCAGTGTTGGTTGGAATTGCAACGCTGTTCCATTTTACGGCGATTATCATGCTACCGTTCTTTTTTATATTGAAGCTCAAGCCGAAGCTGAGCCACTATCTTGTTTTGATTCTTATCCTGCTTCCGTTCAATTTATTCTTCACGGAAATCATGCAGTTTCTGTTTAGTACCTTTCGGTCGGCTTATATCGGCACCTCCTATATGGAACGGCAGATTTCGATAGACATTTTATCCTTAGTTCCGCAAGCGGTTGTACTGTTTATTTTGTTTTTCTATTTTGATAAGCTTGTTAAAACAGATGCCATGAATATCGTTGCATTTAACGGCGTTATGCTGTCTGTTATCATTATGGCAGTTTGCAGCTGGATACCGGAATATAAACGGTTTATTTACTATTTCTATTTACCGATGATTTATGTTGTTCCGAACATATTGCAGCTGGAAAAAAGAAAGCCTGTCAGATATTTGTTACTCGGTGCGGTTATTGTATGCTCTCTGGTGCCGATGCTGCGAAGCTCCACCGGCTGGGGTGTATATCCATATTCATCTGTATTATTTTAAGGAGAATAAAAGCATGAAAGGTATTGTTTTAGCAGGAGGCTCCGGCACACGGCTGTATCCTCTCACCATGATTACCAGCAAGCAGCTTCTGCCGGTCTTTGATAAGCCGATGATTTATTATCCGCTTTCCACTTTAATGCTTGCGGGAATTCGGGATATTTTGATTATCTCGACCCCAACCGACCTGCCCAATTTTAAAAAACTGCTGGGAAACGGAAGCGAGCTTGGCCTGCATTTGTCTTATAAAGAGCAACCCTCCCCCGACGGCTTGGCACAGGCATTCCTTTTGGGCGAGGAATTTATCGGCGATGACAGCTGTGCTATGATTCTGGGCGATAACATTTTCTACGGAAACGGCTTGGGTCATCTTCTGCGGGAAGCTGTCGAGACGCCAAACAAAGCCACCGTATTCGGATACTACGTCGATGATCCCGAGCGCTTCGGTGTGGTCGAATTTGATGATACCGGTCGGGTCATTTCGGTAGAGGAAAAGCCGCAATGCCCGAAATCGAATTATGCAATCACCGGATTGTATTTCTACGACAACCGCGTGGTAGAATACGCCAAGAGCTTGAAGCCCTCTGCACGCGGTGAGCTGGAAATCACCGATTTGAATCGGATCTATCTGGAAAACGGAGATCTCAATGTTAAGCTGCTCGGCAGGGGCTATGCCTGGCTGGATACCGGCACCATGGACAGCCTGCTGGAGGCAGGACAGTTTGTCAGCATGATTGAAAAGCGCCAGGGAATCAAAATTTCCGCACCCGAAGAGATCGCCTACAAAAAAGGCTGGATCGACAAAGAACAGCTGTTGGTTTCCGCCGCAAGATACGGCAAATCCACCTATGGACAGCACCTGAAAAAGGTTGCCGAGGGTAAAATACAATATTAAGGAATCGATGCACCATGAAAATATTGATTACCGGAGCAAAAGGTCAGCTGGGTACCGAGCTTCTGCGTGTCTTACGTTGCGGAAAAACCGAGCTTGGAGACCTGCCGAAGCCGTTACTTGATGCAAAGCTGACTGCCGTTGATGTAGACGAGCTGGATATCGTAGATTTGTCTGCGGTAAAAAGCTTGGTTTCCGAGGTTTGCCCGGACGTGATTATTAACTGTGCGGCATATACCAATGTGGACCGCTGTGAAACAGATCGGGATGCCGCCTTTCGGGTCAACGCGTTGGGACCGAGAAATTTGGCAATGGCAGCAGAGCAGGTCGGCGCCAAGCTGATTCACGTTTCTACCGATTATGTATTTGCAGGCGACGGAACAGCACCTTATGCCGAATGGGATCTTTGCGCGCCGAAAAGCGTTTACGGAGCCACCAAGCGCATGGGAGAAGAATATGTCGCCGACTTTTGCAGCCGATTTTTCATCGTCAGAACCGCTTGGTTGTATGGCTATATCGGAAAAAATTTTGTAAAAACCATGATGAAGCTCGGAAAAGAGCGCGGGAAACTGACAGTAGTAAACGATCAACGCGGCAATCCCACCAATGCGGCGGATTTGGCGCACCACCTGTTGAAGCTGGCAGTAACCGAAGAGTACGGCATTTATCACTGCACCGGGAACGGAGAATGCAGCTGGTATGATTTCGCTTGCGAAATTATACGCCTTGCAAATATTGATTGCAATATTACTCCCTGTACCAGCGAAGAATACCCCAGCCCGACGCCAAGACCGGCATACTCCTCCTTGGATAATCGAATGCTCCGTTGCACGGTAGGGGACGAAATGCGTAACTGGAAAGAAGCGTTGCAGTACTTTATCAGCCATTATCAAGACGAAAAATAACCGAACGGCTTAAAAATGCAGCCGAAAGAAAGGATTGCGGTTTATGAAAACCTATTTGGTAACCGGCGGCGCCGGCTTTATCGGATCTAATTTTGTGATTTATATGCTCTCTAAATACAACGATGTGCGAATCGTAAATGTCGACGCATTGACCTATGCCGGAAATTTGGAAAATTTGGTCAGCGTGGAAAACAATCCGAATTATCGGTTTGTGCAAGCCGATATCTGCGACGCCGAAGCGATTTCCGCCATTTTTGAGGAAGAAAGCATTGACTACGTGGTGAATTTTGCGGCGGAAAGTCATGTTGACCGCAGTATTTCAGACCCGGAAATCTTTGTCAAGACCAATGTGCTGGGAACGGTGAACCTGCTGAACATCGCCAAAAAAGCATGGCAAATCGGAGATGATACCTATCGCGACGGTTGCAAATATTTGCAGGTTTCCACCGATGAGGTATACGGCTCTCTCGGCGCAGAAGGCTTCTTCACCGAGACTACGCCGCTTGACCCGCATAGTCCCTATTCCTCCAGCAAGGCAGCTGCCGATCTGTTTGTGAAAGCATATGCGGACACCTACCGCTTCCCCATCAATATCACCCGCTGCTCAAACAATTACGGACCTTATCAATTCCCCGAGAAGCTGATTCCCTTGATGATCAACAACACCCTTTCTCATAAATCCTTGCCGGTTTACGGAGACGGAATGCAGATACGGGATTGGCTATATGTAGAGGACCACTGCAAAGCAATCGACATGGTGCTCCGAAGCGGACGCCTTGGTGAGGTTTATAACGTCGGCGGACACAATGAACGTCCGAACGTATTTATTGTCCATACGATTTTGGACTACATCAAGGAGCATATCGACTCGGCTGTCGGGGAGCATATGATCAAGCACGTTGAGGACAGAAAGGGGCATGACCGTCGCTACGGAATCGACCCGGAAAAAATCAAAAACGAGCTTGGCTGGTATCCGGAAACACCCTTTGAAAAAGGTATCGTAAAAACGATCGAGTGGTATCTTTCTCATAAGGAATGGATGGCGAACGTCACAAGCGGTGACTATCAAAAATACTATGACAAAATGTACGCCAACCGTTAACCGACCGAAAGCGACAGAAAATAGGGGTGAGTAAAGCTCACCCCCTACTCATTTTTAGGAAAGGAAAAATGGAATATGGGAAAATTTACATTCTGCAAAACCGAAATTGAGGGCGTTATTGTCATCGAGCCGACCGTGTTCGGTGATAACCGCGGTTATTTTATGGAAACCTATCAGCAAGAGGAGTTCCGAGCAGGCGGCGTGGACACGGTGTTTGTACAGGATAATCAATCGAAATCCCGCAAGGGTGTCCTGCGCGGATTACATTTTCAAAAAAATTACCCGCAGGGAAAGCTGGTACGGGTTATTAACGGCGAGGTGTTCGATGTTGCGGTAGACCTTCGAAAAGGAAGCAAAACCTACGGAAAATGGGTCGGTGTCATCCTTTCTGCCGAAAATAAAAAGCAATTTTATATTCCAAAGGGCTTTGCACACGGCTTTTTGGTCTTATCCGAGGAAGCGGAATTCGTTTATAAATGCGATGAGCTGTATCACCCCGAGGATGAAGGTGGCTTAGCTTGGGACGATAGCTCGGTCGGTATTCAATGGCCGATTGCTCCCGATATGGAAATTTTGCTGAGCGAGAAAGACAAGGTTCACCCCGCTCTGGGGGCTTTTTCCTTTGACATATAACGGAAATTGCCAAAAACATTTCCGCTCCGAATTTAGTAAGGATGTGATGATTTGAACAGCAAGGTAAAAGGGGTATTAAAGAATTTTTCCTATTCTTTTGCCGCCAATATTACTTCGACACTGATTTCAATGGTGCTGGTTGCCTTTGTTCCGAAGCTGTTGGGACAAACGGAATACAGCTATTGGCAGCTGTATGTTTTCTATACCGGATATGTTGGCTTCTTCCATTTCGGCTTGGCGGACGGAATCTATCTGCGCTACGGCGGAAAGGAATATGACGAGGTGCCGAAGCCGCTGTTCCATTTTCAGTTTTGGACATTGGTCTGCTGCGAAATTCTGCTTGCGATTGTGCTGTCGCTGTTTTTCCTTTTCCTGATACCGAATGCGGACAAGCGGTTGATACTGATTTTAACGGCATTGTGCTGTGTATTGGTGTTGCCGCGAACCATGCTGCAATATATTTTGCAGGGCACAAACAAAATCAAGGAATACGCCCGCAATTTGATGATTGAAAAAGTGATATACGGTTCGTTGGTAATCATCACCCTTCTTCTGGGATGCAGAAGCTATGAATACCTGCTTTTGTCAGACATCGTTGCCAAGGCGGTGACTCTGTTTACGATGTGCTTGTCCTGCAAGGATATTGTGATACAAAAATCGGTTGCGTTTCGTGACGGCTTTCGAGAGCTTTGGAACAATATCAGTGTCGGCGTTAAATTGATGTTTTCGAATATCGCCGGTATGCTGATTATCGGTATTGTCCGTTTTTCCATTGAGCGCGTATGGGACGTGGAAACTTTCGGCAAGGTGTCGCTGTCGATGAGCGTATCCAATTTAATGATGCTGTTTATCACCGCGGTGAGCATTGTGATGTTCCCTCTTTTAAAGCGGACGCCGCAGGAAAAATGGGCGGATAATTATAAGCTGATGCGCAACATATTGGTGATTCCGCTACTGGGTCTGTTGGTGCTGTATTATCCGGCAAAGGTTGTTTTATCCGCATGGCTTCCGCAATACGAGGAAAGCCTGCGCTACATGGCATTGATGTTCCCGATGTGCCTATACGAGGGGAAAATGTCAATGCTGATTAACACCTATATGAAAGCAATGCGGATGGAAAAGCAGATGCTGATGGTCAATTTGATTTCGGTGACACTGAGTCTGCTGTCCACCGGCTTAGTGGTATATTTCCTGCATGATTTGATTTTAAGTGTTGTTTCCATCATGGCATTGATTGCTTTTCGTTGCATATTGGCGGAGCTGATATTGGCAAAAAGGCTTTCGTTAAAGGTAGGCTTTGATATTGTTTTAGAGGTAATCATGACAGCGCTATTCGTCGTTGCAAACTGGTTTATCCCCAATTGGAGCTGCGTTGCAGTTTATGCTGTCGGCTATCTGGGATATCTGCTACTCCGCCGCAAGAGCATTCTTCCCATGGTGCAAACCATTAAAGGGATGCTCAAATCGCGTTAGAACAACAAATTTTATTCTATAGGAACATAAAAAAACGAGGTTTACGATAAATCGTGAACCTCGTTTTTTATGTTAGAATCAAAGCGAAAATGCTCTCATTTGCCAATATCGTCCGCACATTGAAATCCCACCGAACAAGTCTGCGGCAAAGAAAATCAACGATTTGGACTTGAACGGAGCTTTCACTGTGGGAAGCAAAGCGTCTGCGATTCGGAATGAAGTGGAATGCACTGCTCCTTCCAACATAAAGCGGCATTTATATTTTCCGGTTTTCTGCACTCGAAAATAATCTTTCCGTTTTCTTTCCGCCATTTCACCGACACCTTCCCATAAGGTGTCGTAATCTCTCCGAAAGCCCAATCAAGCATTTGCGGAAGCTGCGGACATATTTTTAAGCTGTCAAACCCCGGAGTGGCGTTTTTGGGATTTAATCCGACGATATCACGCATGAAAAATCCCACAACACTGCCGAACATCGGATGATTATGGCTGTCTGCGCCCTCCCAATCTTCCCATAGGGTCGTAGCGCCATGCTCACGCATATACGAAAAGGAGGGATATTCCTTTGCGGTAAGCAGCTGAAGTGCCAAGTCAATGTATCCGTGCTTCGACAATTGCTCCAATAAAAGCGGTGTAGCGGCAATGCCGGTATCAAGCTTGCCTCTACGCTTATAATACTCCACCACCGCGGGAAGCGCGTCGGTAAAGCCCAAAGCCAAAGCAAAGGCTCCGGCACCTCCCACTCCTCGATCATAAGTGCCGTCCTCCGCATGATAAAAAGCACGGTGAAAGGCTTCCCGATGCTCCTTTGCATATTCTTCACAGCAAACCGCACGGTGAACTTCCCCGACCTGCCTTGCCATAAAAGCAAATTGCTCCAACATCTGAATCAGACAATAGGTATTTACCAAAGCCTCGGACGGTCCGACTGTGTCCTTGGAAAAGCACCAATCGCCCAGGCACCAGCCGCCCTCCAGCTCACTTGTCAGTAAACCGTCGGTACAGTGTGCACGACAAAAAGCAATATACCGTTCCATTGCATCCAAGCTGTTGCGAATCAAGCTTTTATCCCCCTGATAGCGATACAGCTTGTACGGCAGAAAAACAATTGCTCCGCCCCAAAGTCCCGGGCCGCCACCGCCGCCGTAAAAGGGCGCCGTATGCTGCACGTGTCCGGTTCTTCGACACTGACCGTCTAAAATATCCCGATACCACTTACGATAAAAGGAATCAATATCCCAAAACAGCAGTGCGGTATCTGCCGTCAGCTGGCCGTCACCGGTATAGCCCAAGCGCTCCCGATGCGGGCAATCGGAGGGAACTCCTCCGTGCAAATTGCAAAGCTGTGTTCTGATGTAGGCTTGCGTAATCCAATTCAAGGTATCGTCGCTGCAGGCAAAAGCCCCGCGCGGCTTCACATTCGCGTGGATAAAAATCCCCCGCACATCTTCTGCCTCTCCGACAATTTCCACATATCGGAAACCGTGCCATGTAAAACGAGCAGACCATATCTGACCGACTTCTCCGTTTGATATATATTTGTCGGTCTGTATTTGCTCGCTATGCCCCGCCGAATGAAAATCCAATTCCTTGTCCGCCGTTAATTCCTCGGAATAGCGCAACCGAATCTCATATCCCGCAGGCGCTGATGTTGTAATCTGCACCACGCCGCTTATATTTGCACCCATATCCCAAATCGTTCGGTCTGCTGTTTTTTTCACCGGCAGAGGGATATATTCCTCAAAAGCCTTGTCGGTAGGGGAAAGCTGAGAGCGCATTACCGTTTCGGGTGCCGATACCAAAGAAACCGATTGCTTTTTCGGTGTGGTCTTACCCCATCGTGCGTCATAGGATTCTCCGAAATAGATATTATTTTCCGAGTAAGCACTTTCTGTCCAATAAAAATCATCGTCGCCGCAGATTGTATGCTTCCCTTTTTCATCTTTCCAATCGAGTCGGACAAACAGGCGAGGGGCTCCGTAATCCAAAACGCCCTCCACCTCTCTCTTGTTTTGATGATAGAAGCCGTTTCCCAGTATAATCTGCAACTCATTTTCTCCGAGCGACAGCCGTTCGGTAATATCGTAGGTCAGATAATAAGCAGAGTGAGAAAATTCATCATGAATCGGGTACAACATCTTACTCATATCCCGATGATGATAATCGGACCATGCCGGTGTAAAATACTCTTCTCGTACCCGCTTTCCGTTTAAAAACACATCGCCGTAACCGAGCGCACACAGATACAAGCGTCCTTGTGCCGCCTCTCCGCTTACCGTAAATTTCCTGTGAAAAATCGGTGCGGTCTGCCCCTCTGCCGTTAACCAGGGAACTTGAAAGTCTTTTTCGTCCAACAAGCCCGTTTCAAAGCAGCATTCCCCTGTGACAGCGGTTTCGGTATCAACATAGCAACGAATTTCCGCACGGTACGCAGTTGCGGATTTCCCCCTGAAATCGACCTCAATATTGTGCGTTTCCCGTGTAGCTTGAAATCCTGTGTCGCAAACGCATTGGTCGGTTTCCTTTTCAAATATTTTTATGGAATATCCCATGGAACAAAAACCTACCGTGTTCCATGAAAACAAGGGCAGGCAATCAATGCCCATTGCATATTCCAACCCGCAACAGCTGATATCAGTTAATCTCATCTGCAAACCTCCGTTAGTCCTCGTAATGATAACAAAATCCCCTTGTTATTTTTCGTCTAATGTCGTAAACTCAATCACAAGCAGCTCCTCTGCAGCTCCCTTTAACGGAACTACACCGGCAGCTCCGCCGCAGAAAGAATGAAGCTCCCGATTCTTTTGGTCGCGTACCGCAACCCGATATTGTCCCGAACCGTTTAAGAATGTCAGATCATACGCTAAGTTTCCTTCCGCAGAATTCTTCTTGACAGCAAAAGCAACAACATTCTTTCCGTAAACATAGCCGGTAACTCGAGCCGCTTCACAATCCTCCGACAAAATGCAATCTCCAAACATATCGCCGTCCGCAAAATAAGGCAAATACGCCTTACGCAACGCAACCAAATCCTTTAATGTCTCAGAAAATTCAGGATAATCCGCAATCATAGCTGTTCCGTTCATCTTTCCGGGCTTACTGGGATAAATATTTGCCATTAAATTATCCATAAAAATATACTTCAGGTGCAGCGTAGAGGAATCCACATTCATGTTCGGTCTCATCGTACCCGCCAAATAAAGGAACGGCCGCCAATCATGATGCTCCTTCCACCACATCCAATCCCAGGTGGAATCGCAAATATCCAATTCCGATTCAAAGAAGAAGGTAGACTCTCCGCTGAAATGCGCTTCCGGATATTTTTCATAGGTTTCTTTCCGATATTCGGCAAATAAATCGTGCAGGGTATCGTCTCCCTCTCCCAGCAGATATTGATCCCAGCAAACATTCGGCGCCAGTGCCTTGTCACGCAGAAAACGAAGAGAATCCAGTACGCCGTTATACCACCAAGGCTGTTTAAAATCACGAAAATCATAGCTGCGCCAAGCGTGCATATACGGAGCCATAAATACCGGAACCGCTTTCATCGTCTCCGCCCAGGAAGCATTCGGTGTCAAGCCTCGTTTCTCGCATCCGCGCCCCCAGATTTGCACCCATGATACCAAAGGATATACCTCAACGCCCATTTCATTTGCTTTTTTGACACTGTCGATATATCCGTCAAATCCGCCCAGTTCTTCCCAATAGGATTTTTCGCAAATCGGAAAATACTGGTCATTTTCAAAGGAACCCCACAGATTTAAGCTGTAGATGCCATGCTCTGCCATATCCTCTGCAACGCGCGGAATGTCAGCGTAGGACCATGCAATATCATCGGGGTCTTTCGGATAACCGGTACACATCCAAATTGTGCGAAAACCGAATTTTTCCTTGATATCCCGCGGTACAGGCACCACCCGCTTGCGATTTTGCTCGATCCACTTTTTATAAGGCTCAGCGCCCTGTATCCAACCGCCGAAGTGCGGCGTTAAAATCCCCACTGTCATATTCCTCATCCTGCTTCAAATCTACATATTGCAAGCCGGCAATACGCAAGGAATGACTTTCATGCTCAAGCTTTACCCAATAAGTATCATTTTGTCCCATAACTTTCTTGTTTTCGGGGCCCCAACCCCATTGGCGTCGGTATACCGACAAGCCGCCGTTTAAACCACCGAAATCAAACCATCTTCCGCACATTGCTTTACTGCTGCCGTTTGCCGGGAACATTCCCGCCGGGCTGTAAAACTGTCCGGCCACCGTAATATTTTCTCCGTAAAAATACTCCCGACTTTCGGGGGTACTGGCTTGCTCCACAAAGGGCAGGCTGTGAAACATCATGGTAGTAAAGCGCGTGTGTTCATCACCTGCAATCGGTTGTAACCCTCGTAAATCGGGGAACAGCACCTGTGCAATCGGTGTTGCGGAACGATTTTTCACATGACACCGTAAAGCAACAGAAGCTCCGTCATCGCAAGCGGTTATCGTCACCTGCGCCCAAATCCGACCCTCCAGCTCGGGTAAATCCGGCGTAATCGTATTCTGAGGCAGCGCCTCCCATGTCAAAGTAATTTGCTTGTCGTCTCCCTCAATACTCGGCGCTTTTTTACAATATTTCCCGCAGGGATTCGCACGAAGCGCATCATAATCCAGATGTACCGGCCATGCAATATCCACTAAGCCGTTTCCGTTTTTTATAATTTCGCCGCATCCGGGATGAACCATAGACAGAATTTCTCCCGTAGCCTCATCAAATTGAAAAGTGATTTTATTCAGTGTAAAACTTTTCATATCATTTCTCCGTTTTCGTCACTTTTGTATTTTTTCTGCAGATTGTTGCAAATCCGTTTATCCCGACTGATAAAGCCGAGATAAACGGATTTTGTTGTCTTTAACCGAGCAAGTCCGCATCGGGTCCTTTTAACGCTCCGTCGGAGGAATCATATAATGACGGATCGTTGTCAAAAATACTTGCACCCAATGTCAATGATTTTGCTTGCTCCGAAAGAATCAAATTCGGAATCAACGGAGAAGAGGAGGTGGTATCTTGATACAGATGCATTCCGATCAAGGTCACATCGGCTTTTCCGACATTTACAGCTTGACTTCCGTAGCGTACCATTTTGCACTGACGAACATTAACGGTACCACCCTGCAAATTCAAACCGATATTCGGGCCGCCCCAACCGAGCATCCCGTGAATATTTAAGGTTCCGTTAAAGCTTTCGCTCGTTGCAACATAAGCGACGTCCTTTCCGGTCCAGCTTGCGGTTTGATAATTCACCAAATCAATGGTTCCGCAATTTCCCTCGGCGTACATGCCCAAATCCGCACAATCGGTACCGTGTGTAACCGATATCGCATTCTTGCAGCCGTTACGGAACACCAAGCCCTTTTCCGCCGCATAATAGAAGGTACTGTACAGCAGTTCATGCTCGCTGTCCCCGATGATAATTCCTTCCGCATCCTTTAATGCGTAGTCCATCGCATCGTTATAAGTGCCTTTTCCCTGCCAATAAACCGGATTTACCAATACGTCACGGATCACGCCATTCCGGCTGCCGCTGCCGACGACAATGCCTTGGTTTAAAACAACTCCGCTAAAGGAGGTCACATTGTGGCGGTCACAACGATTGGTGGCAAAATCAATTCCGTTATAGCAGCTGTTCATCGAAACATTTCTGACATAGATGTCGCTGCCGTCACCGCAAACAACATACGGATAAGCCTTTACCGCCGTAGCATCCTGCTGGTCGTGAATCACACTGATTCCGACTAAGCCGGCGCGCTCCCGCATGGTAATTAACGCCGTAGCCTTTTCGTTACCCGCTCCGTATGTCGTAAGGAATACCGTTGCCGTTGAAGTGCTGTAGTTCGGTGCATCAATCGCTCCGCGCAGCTCTACTCCGGACGGAATGGTAATCGGCTGATCCAAGCGATAACGTCCCGCAGGCAGATAAACAATTCCGCCGGTGGCTTTTAAGGAATCAAGCGCATTTTGCAATACCTTGGAAATCTCCGCACCCGCGGAAACCTTATCGGTTAAATCCACAAAGCCTTTTCCGGTCGGCTTGTGATTCGGTGCCTGATTCAAAGAAATCGTAGGCGCTTTTGTCAGCTTGATATTCTTGTCTGTCTGTAAGACAACTGCTCCATCCGTTTTGTCTCTGACAATCGGAGACTCGCAATTTAACAACCGAGCGGCAGACACATCCTTGCCGAAATGATACTCGGTAATTACATGGCGGAATGCCACGTCGGTAGCGGATACCGAGCCTGCATAGCTGTAAACGGCGGCGCCGTGAGCGGTATCACCGATAAAGCTGAGCGTACAATTCGATAAGGTTAAGGTGTCTTTTTTATAGCTGTAAATAACATGGTTTCCGCTTGCACCCAATTCGCAATCCAGAAGTGCAAGAGTGGAAATCAAGCCCGAATGCAGCTTAATTGCCGCCGCATCCCCGCTTCCCGAAGAATAGATACGGCTGTTTGCGATTTCCAAGCCGATTGCATTGATATAGCCGATGTCGATGCCGTAATAGCAATCATAGATATCCAGGTTATATAAGCTTCCGTTAGAAGCGCTTTTTCCGACAGTTCCGGTGGAAAAGCGGAACAACATACCGGTGTGATAGCCGTCAATCTTTAAATCAAAAATATAGGTCCAATCCACCCGCTCCGCGATATAAGCAACGGCGTTATTGAAGGTACAATGGAATATCCACTTTTGGTCGGGTGCATTTTCCAAGCCGCTGCAAGCCCAATAGGACGGCGAAAAATAAATGCCCTCCACGCGCGCCAAATCTGCATTCGCATCCATGATAAAGCCATTGTTCAAAGGCGTACCGTATACGTTACGGATGGTTTCCAATACATTATATTTGGGACCGAACTTCATTCCGTTATAGCTGTTTACCAAAGCAATGTTTTCAATATCAATACCATAGCTGACTCCGCCGGTAACATAGGAGCCGCCGAGCGTATAAGAATAGGGAATGGCTTTTCCGTCTGTAATCTGTTGCTCCGGATACCATAAAGCCAAATATTGAATTGAACTGCCGTTGCCCATAACAATTGCGGTATTTCCGTTCGGGTCATTCTTTCCGTAATAGAGATCCAAAACCGTTCCGACAATCTTTTTGCTCTTTTGCAGCTCCTGCATATCCAGCTCGCCGACCAGCGCCACATTGGCAGGAAGCGTTAACTGACCGGCAATGGCATAATGTCCCTCCGGTACATAAACGGAGCCGCCGCCCATTTTACCGACATAATCAACAGCCGCCTGGAAAGCCGCCGTGTCATCCACCTTACCGTCGCCGACAGCACCGAATTGCTTTACAGAAGCTGCCACAATAACAACATCTCTGTCGCTGCCGTAAATCGGAGTTACTTGAAACACCTTTTCCACTCCTTTTACCGATTTCTCCAATGGCATCACCCGAACCGCACCGATAATCGCAGTGCCTCCGGTCACCGAAACCTTGATGTCATGCTGCTCTACACCGTTGTTCAGTGACGCAATGTCGACCACCAAGACTCCTCTGTTCCAACTCTTATTTGCGGTCGGTGTAATTGACTTGCTTTCTTTGGAGGTTGCCAACGACAACGCCGTTGAATTGCGGGGTGCGTAATAATCCACCAAAATCGCCACACGACGCTCTGCATAAGCGGATTTTGCATCCTTGCTCAAATCAAGATATACCGTGCCGCCGTTTTCGAGATTCCAGCCCGTTCTGTCTTTTTCTGTTTTCACAGCGGGAGTACCGTTGGAAAGTGCCGCTGTCATTTTAGAAACGACCGCCGTTTCACTTTTGAACTCCGCACTTGCCACAGAAGAATCAAAGCTTTCTTTGTATTCCGGTATCTTCAATCCGTTCCAGCGGTTTGCCAACGTAGCCAGCTCCGATTCGGATACCGTTGTAATCGGAACGGTCGGCGTTGTCCAATCCTTTCCCGATAACGAACCACCATTATTATCCTCGGGGACATTCGGCTTGCTGCCGTCGGTCGGATATTTATCCAGTTTATCCTCTTTATCGACATGATTATCCTCGGGGATTTCTTCAACAGCGGTATTATTGTTGTTCGCGTTGTTTTGGTTGTTTTCATCGGAGACAGCATCGGAATCGGAGGGAGTCTCCTCGGACGCGATATCGGAGCTGATATCGGCGGAGGGAGCAGACGATTGTGAGCTGTCAACAGAAGCTGTCATGCTGCTGTTTCCGGAACTGCTTTGGGGATTACACCCGCTGATTACCGTAGCGGTAAGACAAGCTGCTAAAAAACAAGACAACCATTTATACGGTTTCATAATTTCACCCTTTCGTAGCTTGTCTCTGCCCTTTGTCGTCGAAAGGGCAGAGCACTTTCCTGAAATTTTCGGTCAAGCCTTCTTCTTGCGAACGAAAAGCAAGCCACCTAATACTGCAACAATCGCCAGCGCCGTTGCCACGATAGGATATTTTGCATCTCCCGTCTTCGGCGTATCTGTTTTATTCGGCGTATCCGTCTTGTTCTCGCCGTTGTTGCCATCGGAGCCGCCCGACACAGTGGTGTAATCGTCCAAGGTGTCATCGGGGTCGGTAAATTTATCTTCGGCGTTCGGGTCGTTGGTTTCTTTCTCCTCGGCTACCCGCTTTAAGATTTTCTGCTCGGTCTTATCGGTTGCCGTCAAGCACATATTCCGAATGGAGAAGCCGTAATCTATTCCGACGTTTTCCGCACACACATAAATATATCGCATGGTAGATTGCTCTACGTCTTTCAAGGACAAGCTGACTGTCACCCATTCATCCGAGGTCTTTACCGCACAAACATTATCTAAAACCGCACTGCCGAAGCCCCAAGGATCGCTGACCTGCTTGCCGTCCTCATCGCAAATGAAAAAGCCTACTGTTGTGGCATTGTCTCTTGCCTTTTGGAAGGGATTTCCACCGTTCATTTTTACCTGGAAGGTCAAATACCGATAATCCGACAAATCAATTACCGCATCATCATTTCCATCATGCCAAGCGGTCCATAAATACATGGGCTGTCCGTTAATGAATACATTTAAGGTGTCCTCGGTAATATCCTTTGTGTAGGTCGAGCCTTGCGGATACTGATTATCCCATCCGGAGGCAGGCAGCCAATATCCATAGCTGTCATCCCAAGGCTCCCCGGTATAAACGGTAGTACGGTCATCTGCGGTCAAGCAGATGTCCTTCATTTGAAGCTGTCCCGCACCGCAATTTTGCGCCAAAATCACCGCATAGTAATAATCCTGATAGGTCGAGCTGTCTATCGGCAAGCTGATTGTAAACCATTCGCCGTCCGCGGACACTTTTTTCAAAACATCCAGCTTCGCAGCCGCGCCTTTGTCCGGATGACTGATGGTAACTGCGCCGTCGTTACACAGATTGAAAATGGCATCATTGCTTGTTGCAAACGGATTGTTGCCTGTCATTTTCATAGTCATGGTTATATACTTATAGTCACCGATCGGATAAGCGGAACCGGTATAGCCTTTGGCATTCCAACCCAGCCAATACATCCACAGCATACCGTTATAGTCAACGGTAATTACGCCGCTTTGCGGGTCGGTTGTCACCGTAGTGGAAGCATATCCGCTGTCCCAAGCCTTTGCCAACAGCTTGCCGTCGGCATCCGCCGTATCATCCTCAACATCTTTAAATGCCTCATCGGTATAGTCCTCTGTCGTTAATCTCATGTCCGCAAATTTAACGGTACCGGAGCCGCAGCTGTCACAGAGCATGATAAAATAATAGAACGAGGAAATATCGGAGTTTTCAATTGGCAGGCTCAAAGTGACCCAACCGTTTTCCTTGGTTACTGCCGCAAGCTTTGCCGTTCCGATCTTAATTCCCGCCCACGGATTATTGATTGCGACTCCGCCGTCGTTGGCAAGGTTAAATGTCGGACTTGCCGCCTGGGCAAACGGATTGTTGCCATCCTCCAGCTTCATTTTCATGGTCAAATACCGATAACTCGAAATATCAATCGCGCTGTTGTCTTTTGTCCAAATGGGAGTATTCCACAATGTCCAATACGCCCAAAGCTGTCCGTTAAAGACCACTGTCGCTTCTTTGGATTCCTCATCATAGCTGAATATGCCGCCGTTTTCGCCGTTTCCGCTTCCGAAAGCGGAATTGCTCAAATCCAACAGATATTCTCCCTTTTCGTTAATCGGAGAATCATCCTCCGCTTCTTCGGTATACTCACCAACCGTCAACCGCATATCCTTTACAGAAAGAGAACCTGCTCCGCAGCTGTCGCAGAGGATAATAGCATAGAAGAAGGATTGCAGATTCGTGGTATCTAACGGCAAGCTGACAGTTACCCAATCTTCCGATACCGGCAACGCTTTTAATCCTGCCGTATTTACGGTAGCTCCCGTCCACGGATTGCTGATTGCCTCTCCGCCGTCGTTGGCAAGGTTAAATACCGGACTTGCCGCTACCGCAAACGGATTTCCCGTTGTCATCTGCACTGTCATGGTCAAATACTTATACTTCGAAATATCTATCGCCGATTGACTGGTTGCCCACGCATCGGTAGTCCACAGCGTCCAATACAGCCACATCTGTCCGCTGTAATCGATTTTGGAAATTCCGGTTGCTTCATCATAGGATGCCGTTGTTGCTCCGTTGCCTGCTCCCAAGCTTTTCAAATCAAGCACATAGTCGTTCACCGGGGTACGGTCATCAACCGTCAACCGCATATCCTTTACAGACAGAGAACCTGCTCCGCAGCTGTCGCAGAGGATAATGGCATAGAAGAAGGATTGCAGATTCGTGGTATCTAACGGCAGGCTGATGGTTACCCAATCTTCCGATACCGGCAACGCTTTTAATCCTGCCGTATTTACGGTAGCTCCCGTCCACGGATTGCTGATTGCCTCTCCGCCGTCGTTGGCAAGGTTAAATACCGGACTTGCCGCTACCGCAAACGGATTTCCCGTTGTCATCTGCACTGTCATGGTCAAATACTTATACTTCGAAATATCTATCGCCGATTGACTGGTTGCCCACGCATCGGTAGTCCACAGCGTCCAATACAGCCACATCTGTCCGCTGTAATCGATTTTGGAAATTCCGGTTGCTTCATCATAGGATGCCGTTGTTGCTCCGTTGCCTGCTCCCAAGCTTTTCAAATCAAGCACATAATCCTCTGCAGTTGCCTTTACGATCATAAGTACTGAAATATAACTCACAAACAGCATTGCAAATGCACAAATCACTGCAATAATTCTTTTAGTTAATACCGTTTTTTGCAAATCAAATCACTCCTTTTAGTTGATGAAAAACAGATTCGCGAAACGAAGAGATATCAATGCCAAACACCTCTATTCGGCATTTTTTGTCAGCCACTCCTTAAAGCTGTTGTATGCATCGGTGGCATAGGTCGTATATTTATCCGCGCCGTGCGTATTGGTTTCGGTAACATAGCTGTTCCAAATCGCATCAATATTATTTTCGCCCTTGATAACGGCACGTCTTGTATTTTCCATCGGGTCACGAATGACTCTGCCCTGCGCTAAAATAAAGGTCAATGCATCTTCATCATATCGCAGGTTGGGCATCTGCGCCGATTTGTAATTTTTCAGTTTGTTATTCCTTTCGGTATAATCTCTCGCTTTTATTTTATACATCACAGAGCTTGTGTCCTGTACAAGCAGATCATCAAACCGTTCACTGACATAGCAGGGGAAGCTC
>CAZFQM010000001.1:0-32388 GCA_964520995.1 uncultured Oscillospiraceae bacterium | reverse complement strand
GCACCGCCGCGGAAAAAATAGAATGAGAGGGTGCGACTCTCGAATCATTTTCATAAAACGCAAAAAGACACGCTCACATTTCCCGCTGAAATGTGAGTATGCCTTGTATGTTAAAGCTTTGTTGTTTTCACATCGTCGACAGTTCCCGTCATAACTGCCATCGTCCATGGAATGAAGCACGCTCCCTTTTCGTTGAAATTATTTCAAACTATACCACAGAAATCGATAAATGTCAATAGTTCATTCCGCTTAATCGCGAAATTTATTGTAAACAAATCATGACAAACGCCTTAAAGAACCAGTGAGATAATCTCTTCGACCGACAAAAAGGGCTGCAACGCCTTGTTGACGGCAAGGGATAGGATGTCGGCGGCTCTTTCTATGATGAGGTCGATTTCCCGCGGTGTGACCATCATGCTTTTGCTTTCTTCGGAGAGGGTAGGTGCCTGCCCATTGTCGGACAGCTCTTGTAGGAGGGTGCTCATGTCCACAACGGTGGGAACTCCGACGGCAATCACGGGGACACCCAGGGTCTGCCGACTCAGCTCCTTGCGCTTGTTCTGTACGCCCGAGCCGGGAGAGATGCCGCTGTTGCTGATTTGTACTGTGCTTCCCAATCTGTCGAGGCTTTTGGCGGCGAGCGCATCGATTGCCAGGACAGCAGCGGGCTTGATTTGTGCGGTCAGGGATAGGACGATTTCGGCAGCTTCCATTCCGGTTTGTCCCAGCACCCCGGGAGCAAGGGCAGCGGTGCTGCGTAGGTTCGACAAGCCGATTCTTTTTGCTGTTTCTGCGGGGAAGTGTCGGGTCGCCAGGATGCGGTCAACGGTTTTCGGTCCCAGTGCGTCGGGCGTGATGTCGTTGTTCCCGAGACCGATGACCAGTATTGTCCCCTCTTGCGGGAGCATTGCCGCTATTTCTCTCGCCAGGATGGCAACCTGTTCCTCATCATGCGGTACCGCCTGCGCCAAGTAGGGGAGGGAGAGGGTCACATATTTCCCGAGTGGCTTGCCGAGCCGATGTGCCGCCACATCGTTGAGAATCTCCAGCTCGGAGATTTTGATTTTACCGCGTTCTCTCTCTTTCCAAGACACCCCCTCGTTCTCTTGCATCGCCGCAAAATCGACCACCTCTGTTGCCAAATCGGTTCGAACAGACATTCCGAACATCATCCTTCCTCTTTTTTTCAAAAAAATTCAAATTTCCTCTTGCATTCTTTGCGGATTCATGGTAATATAATATTTGTTGTCATGGGCGCATTGTGTCTAAAATCTGTTAACCCGCAGATTTTTGCCTCCGTGACGTTACTTCCGGCATTTAGTGTTTCCCACACGATGCCAAATATGAGAAGGAGGTGCGATTTATGCCGAATATTAAATCCGCGAAAAAGAGAGTAAAAGTAAACGCTACCAAAGCGCTTCGCAATAAAGCAATGAAATCCAATTTGAAAACCATCTTGAAGAAAGCTGATTTAGCGATCGCCGAGAACTCCGCTGATAAAGAGGCAGCTGTAAAGCTGGCTGTAAAACGGTTGGATCAGGCAGGTGCCAAAGGATTGCTTCATAAAAACAATGTTGCAAGAAAGAAATCCAAATTGGTCAGCAAGCTCAACAAAGCGTAAGATGTTTCTTTTTTCAAATAGAAAAGACAATGCTTCCCAACCTCTGAAGCGTTGTCTTTTTTGTTTTCGGCAGAGTCGATAAGCTTAAAATGTAAACATTTTGTTAAAAATCATCAAGAACGGTTTTTTTGCGCAAAATGGTTTGACAAAGGAATTACGGTGTGATAAAATGATAAAGCCGCTTATCTCGGGCTGTAAGTGCGCAGTGTCGCTGTGCCGCCTTGATTTAGATAGCGAGTTTAACAGAAAGAGGCAGGTGCCTAAATTTATGTACGCAGTTATTGAAACAGGCGGAAAACAGTATCGCGTAAGCGAGGGCGATGTAATTTTCATCGAAAAACTGAATGTTGAAGCAGAAGCAGCAGTTAGCTTTGATAAGGTAATCGCTGTAGGAAAAGACGACGGAATCGTAGTCGGCGCTCCTTATGTAGACGGTGCAACCGTTTCCGCAACCGCACTAAAAAACGGAAAGGGTAAAAAAATTACTGTTTTTACCTACAAACCGAAAAAGGATTCTCATCGCAAAAAGGGTCATAGACAGGCTTACACCCAGGTTCGTATTGAAGCAATCAACGCATAACCATTATGATATACGCTCATTTTTTCAAATCCGAAAAGCTTTATTGCGGATTTTCGGTCTCCGGTCATGCCGGTTATGCCGAATACGGTAAGGATATTGTCTGTGCCGCTGTAACTTCGGCAGTAGAGCTGACGGCAAACGGCATTACCGAGATTCTCGGCTTGCCTGCGCAGGTGGAAGTTAAGGAAAATGAAATTCGGCTTTCGCTGAAGGAAGAGGAGCTGGTTGCCGCGCAGCCGTTTTTAAAAGCGTTGCGCCTGCATCTCAGCCTGCTTTCCGAGGAATTTGAAAAAACGATTGATTTATCGGAAAAAACGGTATGAAAAACTTTTTCATACGGTCAAACTGCTTTTTCCAAGAGGGAAAAGGGGAATCTGAAACTTGATGATTAATTTGTTTTGCCGCCCAAGCGGCATAAACTGAAAGGAACGGTAACTGATATGTTAAAACTCAGCATGCAATTTTTTGCACATAAAAAAGGTGTCGGTTCAACCAAGAACGGCCGTGATTCCGAATCCAAACGGCTCGGCGCAAAACGTGCGGACGGTCAGTTCGTACTTGCCGGCAACATCCTGGTTCGTCAGCGCGGAACCCATATTCATCCCGGCGAGAACGTAGGTCGCGGATCCGATGATACGTTGTTCGCTTTGATCGACGGCAAGGTAAAATTTGAGCGCGTCGGACGTGACGGTAAAAAAGTCAGCGTTTACGCAGACTAATAAAAAGCTTGTCTTTTGTCTACAATCTGAGCCTTGCGTTTTCGCAAGGCTTTTGTTGTATCAAAACCGTCGCGAGCGGATACAATAAGCAGAGAAATTTCATTGTAAACGTTTCTTCCGACCCGACGGCGGAGGGAACGCTCGAATATCCGTCGGGACATGGAGAAGAAAAATGTTTGTAGATAAAGCGAAAATTTTAATCAAAGCAGGGAACGGCGGCAACGGTGCGGTTTCCTTTCATCGGGAAAAGTATGTTGCGGCAGGCGGCCCCGACGGCGGAGACGGCGGCAGAGGCGGAGACGTTGTTTTTCAGGTGGATGACAATCTGTCCACCCTGATTGACTTCCGCTATAAACGGAAATATGTTGCGCCGAACGGACAGGACGGAAGCTCGAAAAACTGTACCGGAAAAAGTGCGGAACCGCTCGTCGTTAAGGTGCCGCGCGGCACACTGGTACGGGATGCCGAAACGGGACGGGTGGTTGCCGACCTTTCGGGAGAGGAGCCGGTTGTTATCGCCAAGGGCGGCAACGGCGGCAAGGGAAATGCACGCTTTGCGACTCCCACCCGCCAGATTCCGCGCTTTTCCAAGCCGGGCTTTGAGGGCGAAAGCATGGAGCTGACCTTGGAGCTGAAGCTGCTTGCCGATGTCGGCTTGGTCGGCTTCCCGAACGTCGGAAAGTCCACCCTGATTTCGGTGGTGAGCGCCGCTAAGCCGAAGATAGCCAACTATCATTTTACCACCCTTACTCCGGTGCTCGGCGTGGTTAAAATAGAGGAGGGAAAGTCCTTTGTCATGGCGGATATTCCCGGCTTGATTGAGGGCGCCAGCGACGGTGTCGGCTTGGGACATGAGTTTTTGCGTCATGTCGAGCGATGCCGCTTGATTGTTCACGTGGTGGACGTGTCTGGAATCGAGGGACGTGACCCGATTGAGGACTTTGAAATTATCAATCGGGAGCTCGGAAATTTCAGTGAGGAGCTTGCCGAGCGACCGCAGATTGTTGCGGCAAATAAATCCGATATGGCAACGCCCGAGCAGATTTCTGCCTTTCGCGCGTATATTGAACAGCTCGGCTATCCTTTCTTTGAGATTTCGGCAGCGACCACGGTCGGAACCAAGGAGCTGATTGCTGCAGTTTCCCGCAAGCTGGAGGAGCTGCCGCCGATTAAGCGGTATGAGCCGGAGCCGCTGAGTGCGGAAGAGCTGGAAAGCATCGACCGCAGAAGCTTTGATATTACCGTCGATGATGACGGTGTTTATGTCATTGACGCGCCCTGGCTGGAGCAGGCGCTCAGCACGGTGGATATGGATGACTACGAATCTCTGCAATACTTCCAGCGCGTCATGCGCAGTAGCGGAATCATCGCCAAGCTGGAGGAAATGGGAATCCAAGAGGGAGACACCGTCGAATTGTTCGGCTTCCAGTTTGACTTTATCAATTAGTCGGCAGCGAGAAGCCACGACCATTTTCGGAAAAGAAGTGATGTTATTCTGATAACGAATGAACAAAATAATCATCCGAAGCAGCTCAGCCCTCTGACCCTTGCCTTTCTCGGAGATGCCGTTTTTGAATTGCTGGTGAGGGAGCGCTTTGTTGCGGAGGGAAATGCACCTGTAGCCAAGCTTCATAAAAAGACGGTGGGAGTGGTTTGTGCTTCGGCGCAATCCCGCGCTGTTTCCCTGCTGGAGGAGCTGCTTTCCGTGGAGGAAACGGAGATTTATAAGCGCGGCAGGAATGCCAACGGTCACCACGTGCCGAAAAATGCCGACCCGATTGAATATCGGCGGGCAACCGGCTTGGAGGCGCTGTTCGGATACCTTTATCTCAAGGGAGAACAGGAGCGACTTCGCTTTTTGTTCGACCGCATCTGGACACAATTGCAATAGCATAATTTCGCCGTATCGTAATATCATGCCCCCGATTGCATATAACTAATGGTTGAAGAGTGATATGTATTGGGAGGCAAAGCAATGAAGCTGCACGCAAATGTCAAAAATCGGATGGTCGATTATCTGTTTGTATCAATCGGAACGGTCGTTTATGCGCTGGGCGTTCAGCTGTTTACCGCCCCGAATCGGATTGCACCCGGCGGCGTGACAGGGCTGGCAACGGCGCTTCACGCCTTGACCGGTATCCCAATCGGGAGCTTTTCCTTGCTTATCAACATCCCCTTGCTTTTGCTTGGCTTCAAGCTGCTCGGCAGAGATTTTATCCGAAAGACCTTGTTCTCCACCGTTTTGTTTACCGTCATGACCGATGGCTTGCTTGCCGATATTCGTCCTTATTACGGCGATAAGCTTTTGGCGGCGTTGTTCGGCGGTGCAATGATCGGTGCGGGGATAGCGATGACCTTTATCCGCAATGGCTCTACCGGCGGGACCGATATTACCGCTCGGATGCTGCAAAATAAATTCCCGCAATTTCCGATCGGCAAAATTGTTTTGGCGTCGGATTTGCTGGTCATCGGCTTTGCGACAGTAGTGTTTGCCGAGTGGGAGACCGCTCTGTACGCTATTATCGCGATGCTTGTCTGTTCTAAGGTGCTCGACGGGATTATTTACGGCTCGGAGGTCGGGAAGATGGTGCTGGTCATATCCGAGCATTGCCTGCCGATTTCGGCAGCAATCGGTAGAGAGCTGCACCGCGGCAGCACCCTGCTTTCGGCGAGAGGGACTTTTTCGGGTGCCCCCCGGGAGGTGCTTCTTTGCGCAGTTCGCAACCATCAATTTTATAAGGTCAAGCGGATTGTCAACCAAATCGATCCGAGTGCTTTTTTGATTGTCGCCAATGCAGGCGAGGTACTCGGAGAAGGCTTTCGAAAAATAAATCGGTAGCCGATTATATCGACTGCCGATTCGGATTGCAGGAGAAAAACGTTCTTGCGGATGTTTCACCCTATTTGTATTCGTTTTCGTGTTGTTGCTGTTTGTTGCTTTGCTGATTCGAGAACCGATCCTGCGGTTGAGCTTGCCGCATTTGCTCATTGTCGGTTTGTGGCTGTTGCTTTTTGTTTTCGGCTTGCGTTCGATTTCTTTTTGCCATGCTTGTTCGCCCTCCTTTTTAACGGTGTTTGCGATTTGCTCCTGTTTTCGGAGAATCGCTTGAGAAAATCAAGAAAGGTGTCTTGATTTTTCGTTTTTTTATTGACGGAAGCTTGATTCCGCGGTATTATTATATGGAACGAGTTTACGGATATGCCTGCATTTTTCAGAAAATATCGGGTTGCCGTTTACCATAAAATTTTTCGCGCCGATTGCGGTACGAAAAAAGTGTTGATTTATCAGACCTTGTCCGCCTTTGAAAAAGCGGGCTGTCTGAAACAGTAAGCTTTGAAAGGAAGATTTTCATGTCAGGACATTCCAAATGGAGTACCATCAAACGCAAAAAAGGAAAAACCGATGCAGAGCGTGCAAAGGTTTTCACAAAGATCGGGCGCGAAATGACGGTTGCCGTTCGTGAAGGAGGCCCCGACCCCGCTGTAAACAGTAAGCTGCGCGATTTGATTGCGAAAGCAAAATCCAATAACGTGCCCAACGACAATATCGACCGTGTTATCAAAAAGGCTGCGGGCGGTCAGGATAAAAACGATTACGAGAGCATTGTTTATGAGGGCTACGGTCCGAATGGTGTTGCTTTGATTGTAGAGTGCCTCACCGATAACCGCAATCGTACCGCATCGGATGTACGTCACTATTTAGATAAAATCGGCGGCAATCTGGGCACCCCCGGCTGTGTTTCCTTTATGTTCTCGCAAAAGGGAATTATCCTGGTCGAGGATGACGGCTTGGACGAGGAAAAGGTTATGGATGATGTCATGGAGGCAGGCGCCGACGATTATAAGCTGGAGGACGGCGTGCTGGAGATTTCCACCGATACCGCAAGACTGCATAATGTCAGAGAGGCGCTGGAGCAGATGGGTTACAGCATCAGCTCGGCAGAGGCGGCACAGGTTCCCGCGACCTATACCCGCCTGGAGGAGCCGGATAGCCTGGTCAAGATGGGGCGCTTGCTGGATGCGTTGGAGGATAACGACGACGTCCAGAATGTATGGCATAATCTGGAAAACGAAGAGGATCTGCCCGAATAAGAAAACTATAAACACGCCGATACTTTTGTTTTCGGCGTGTTTTTTATCGACTCAAAACTTTTGTGATATACTGTTAACATAAAAAATACAATTGATGTATTGACTTTTCATTACATAAGCCTTATAATAGAATCAGTTTGATAAATATTTAACAACCGATTGCTTCGGAGGACGAGCTTTCGTCCAAAGAAGCACCCGGCTGAAATGAAAGGAAGATATTGTTATGGCAAGATTTACGTTACCGAGAGACATCTATTTTGGCAAAGGCACATTGGATGAATTAAAGAATTTATCCGGAAAGAAAGCAATCATTGTAGTCGGCGGCGGCTCGATGAAGCGTTTTGGTTTTCTGGATCGTGCTGTAGAGAACCTGAAAGAGGCTGGAATCGAGACCAGATTGTTTGAGGGTGTAGAGCCCGACCCGTCTGTAGAGACCGTTATGAAAGGTGCTGCGGCAATGCGGGAGTTTGAGCCCGATTGGATCGTTGCAATGGGCGGCGGTTCTCCGATTGATGCTGCAAAAGCGATGTGGGCGTTCTATGAGTACCCCGACACCAAATTTGAGGATTTGATTACTCCGTTTGCTTTCCCGACCCTGCGTCAAAAAGCAAAATTTCTTGCAATTCCGTCTACCTCCGGAACCGCAACCGAGGTTACTGCGTTCTCGGTTATCACCGATTACCAGAAGGGTGTAAAATATCCGCTGGCTGACTTTAACATCACCCCCGATATCGCAATCGTGGATCCCGATCTGGCAGAGACCATGCCCGCTAAGCTGACTGCACACACCGGTATGGACGCTTTGACCCATGCAATCGAGGCTTATGTATCCACCTTGAATTCTCCCTTCACCGATCCGCTTGCATTAAAGGCAATCGAGATGGTATTTGATTATCTGCCGGATTCCTACAACGGCGACATGGGCGCAAGAGAGCAGATGCACTATGCACAATGTCTGGCAGGTATGGCATTCTCCAACGCTCTGTTGGGTATCGTTCACTCCATGGCACATAAGACCGGAGCTGCTTTCAGCACAGGTCATATTCCGCACGGCTGTGCAAACGCAATCTATCTGCCTTATGTTATCCAATACAACGCAAAGGATGCTACCGCAATGAAGCGTTATGCAGATATCGCACGTGCAGTAGGTCTGAACGGCGCAACCGATGCTGAGCTGGTAGATGCTTTGATCGCGAAGATCGACGAGTACAATGTTAAGCTGAACATTCCGAAAACCCTGAAAGAGTTCGGCGTAGAGGAAAAAGAGTTCAACGAGAAATTGGCGCAGATTGCAGAGCTTGCTGTCGGCGATGCTTGCACCGGCTCCAACCCGAGAGCAATCACTCCGGCTGAGATGGAGAAATTGTTGACCTGCACCTATTACGGAACAAAGGTTGAGTTCTAATCTGTGTAAGAAACTCTTTTTGAAAAGCTACATAGCATAAAAAGTAGGCGACATCCAACAACCGTTGAATGTCGCCTATTTTGATTTAGTGGTCTCATTTTCCATAATGTTTTCTTTTGTGTGTTTCGGTAATGCGAAACGCTCTCGCTTTTTTATTCTTTATATAAAGCTTTCGACGAGCTGAAAAACCCCGTTGCCAAGTAAGTCGGCAACGGGGTTTGCATCATGTGCGATGGAGGAGGTCGGCTTAGCCATGGTTGACGCTGCCGAATATCCGCATTTTTTCCATTGCGGAATCCTTGATTGCTTGGATGATCTTCGGCATCATGTCGGTCATACCGGTGTTTACCATGTAGGTAGCCGCCGCCGCTTGTGCACTTGCCGCGTTGATGTCGGTAAAGATGTTTACCTTGGAGATACCATGTGCAATCGAGTTCTTGAAGTCATCATCCGATAAGCCGGAACCGCCGTGCAGTACCAGAGGTGCTTTTACGATGTTGGAAATGGTAGTCATTCGCTCAAAGTCCAGCTTCGGCTTGCTCTTGTATGCACCGTGCGCCGTGCCGACCGCGATAGCCAGCGCATCTACACCGGTGCGCTCTGCAAAGGTCTGTGCTTCAAACGGGTCGGTGTAGATGGAACCGGTATCATTTCCCTCCGCGGAGCCGCCCTCATTTGCGCCGACGTGACCCAATTCGCCCTCAACCGTAACATTTCTGAGATGGCAGTATTTTACCATTCTCGCAACTGCCGAAATGTTGTCCTCAAAGGACATGGTCGAGCAGTCATACATTACCGATGTAAATCCGTAACGAATTGCTTTTTTGATTAAATCCTCGGAATAGCCGTGGTCGAAATGGAGCACGACCGGAACCTTTGCCTTTTTCGCCATCGGAATCAGGAAGTAAGCCAGCTCATCAATGGTAGAGTAGCAGGTCAGTACCTCAGCGGTTCCGATGATAACGGGGGAGTGAAGCTCTTCTGCGGCGCCGATAACGCCCTTTGCCATTTCCAGGTTAACGGTGTTGAACAAGCCTACCGCATATTTTCCTTTTTTGGCATCCAATAATACGTCATTTAAATTTACTAACATTTTTAATCCTGCCTTTCCGGATAAAGTGCATTTTCGGGAAGTTATTCTTCAATTTCGGGGATTCTTTGGATGTTCGGGTCGGTGAAGATGTCGTACTCGTCGTAGCTCTTGGTGCTGAATTCGGAGACAACAGCGCCCTCACTGCCCGCCTGGAACCAGTGCTTGGTGTTCGGATATAAGGTGTATTGTTCACCGGGCTGTAAAACGATTTCATGCCATACGGTGTAAAAATCCTTGCTTCCTGCCGGCGGCTGTACGGCGGGAGTGGCAACCGGGTCACCCTCTACATACAGATATACGGTTCCGTAGCGAACCCGAAAGGTTTCTTCCTTTCCGGGATAATCGCCCAACGGCTTATGACGATGCTCGGGGCAGGTCTGATGGGGGAAGAGCACCATTTCCTTTGCACAACACTTTTCGGTGTTAACGTAGGTGATGATTTCCAAGCCGGTGTTTTCCACATCGTTCAATCCGAAATCGGCAACCTCCAGATTGGCTTTTTCCTGCGGAGTCAAAACGATATGTGCCTTTTCATAGAATTCCAATGCGCGTTGACGGCATTGCTCGTAAATTTCCTTTTTCATCACAATCATTCCTTCCTAATCAATCAAGCGGATTCTCTTCCATAAATTTTAAGATTTGCGGGATCGGTACAATTCCGGTGGAAGCACCGATTTCCAGGATGCAATGGGTGCCGACCGCGTTTGCGAAGCGTCCCGATTCGCGGTAATCCCAGCCCTGTGCCAGGCCTGCGATAAAGCCTGCGCAGAAAGAATCTCCCGCTCCGGTCGAGTCAACCGGCTTGTACTTTAAATAGGTCGGCAGGATGTATTCCTCGCCGTTCGGCTCATGGATAAAGGCGCCGTCCTTTCCGACCTTGACGATAACGCTCTTCGCACCCATGTCCAAGAAAAATTTCGCGATTTTCGGAACCTCGGTTTCTCCCGACAGCTTTGCCGCTTCTTCGTAGCTCGGCATAAACAGATCCAGATGCGGGATAACCGCTTCGATTTTCGGCAGCCACTTGTTTTCGAAATCCCAAGCGGTGTCCATGATGGTCATTTTGCCCTTTGCGCGCGCTTTTTTCATCAGCTCCGCGCAGGGATTTCCGTCAAATTCGGTCAACAGCATTGCACCCGCAACAAAGACGATGTCCACCGAATCAATCAGCTCGTCGGTCACATCCTCCAAATGGAATACCGCCGCAGAGCCGGGGTAATATAAAAAGCTGCGCTCTCCCGAGGAGTTGATGCAGACAATGGAAACCGTAGTTGCCACGTTCTCATCCACAACGATGCCGTCGGTGTTTACGCCGTTTTCCTTTGAGGTTTTGATGACAAAGTCACCGAAGCTGTCCTTTCCGACCTTGCAGGACAAGGTAACCGGAACGCCCAGCTTTGCCAAATCAATTGCCGCATTGGAGGCACATCCTCCCACGTGAGTGGAAACGCTGTCCACCGACCACAATTCGCCCGGGGTAGGAACCTGGTCCACCGGTTTTACAATGACATCGGTTGTAACACTTCCGACACATAAAACTTTTTTCATGCAATGATCCTTCCTTTCTGTATCATGAATCGAATTCAAATTTGTAAATTGACTTTACTAATGTAATTATTATATAATAGAAGCAATCGGATTGTCAAGTATATTCGAAAAAAAATCTGCTTTTTTCGGCAGGAGAATATAGGCGAAAAAACCGAAACAAAGATAAAAGGAATAGTGTGCATGATGTCAACCGGAAAAGGAATCAATTACTCCGATATTAAACAAACCAATCGCGGCCTGGTGTTGAAGATGGTTTCAGCGGAAAGCGGCTTGTCCCGCAATACGATTGCCAACAGTATCGGCTTGACTAAAATGGCGATTAGCAATATTGTGACCGAGCTGATAGAATACGGTTATCTGGTTGAGACCCGAGCGGCTCAGGTTTCCGGAGCGGGCAGGAATCCGGTTTTGCTGGATAGTGCCCCGCAGGCGCCGCTGGTAGCAGGGGTGTATCTTTCCCGTGACTCTCTCTCGGTCATCTGCACCGATTTGAAGCTGCAAGAAAAATATCGTCGTTCGGTACCGCTGCGGGATGAAACGGCGGAAAGCCTGCGGGATAAGCTGCGGGAGCTGACCAAGGAAATGCTTGACGCACAAACGAGGCAGATTCTCGCCATCGGCATTTCGGCAATCGGCTTGTTGGATACCCGCGCGGGCTTGTTGCTGAACCCGCGGAATTTCTTCGGGATTCGCAATTTTCCCATTGTCCGCCTGCTGAAGGAATGGTACGACCTGCCGGTATTTTTGCATAATGATATGAAAGCCGCCGCGCTGGCGGAAAAGCTGTTCGGGAGCCGTAAAGAGGTCGATAATTTTATCTATCTTGGAATCACCAACGGAATCGGCTCGGGGATCATCTCGGAGGGACAGCTGTTTCGGGATAGCCGCGATACAGCGGGAGAAATCGGGCATTTGTCCGTTGATATGAGCGGTCCCGTTTGTAACTGCGGTAGGAGAGGGTGTCTGGAAACCTACGCCGGAATGCCGGTGGTTCTCAAGCGGCTTCGCAAAGCCTGCGATATGCCCTCGCTGACCGCCGCACAGCTGGAGACGGTGGCGGATGATTGGCGTGCCATTCCGATTTTTGAGGATATGGTGGATCGGCTTGCCTTTGCGCTGACCGATATGATCAATTTGTTGGATACCGATATGATTATCATCGGGCATGAGGGAAGCTATCTGCCGCAGAGGTATCTGGAGCGGCTGTCGGATGAAATCAATTTGAGTATCTTCTCCTCCGGATATAAGAAAGTGGAGATTTTCCCCTCCTCCTTCGGCACCGAAGCACCGTTGTTCGGCAGTGTTTGCGGAGTTTTAGCGGCTCTTTTTTCGGGGGAATTCGCCCCCTATAATGAAATGGTATCGGAATAAACAGACGAAGATAAAAAACAAAAGCTACAGGGAGAGAGGTATGCGAGGACTTCTCTCCCTGTAGCTGTCTTCCCCCTCTCGGTCATAGGTAACGCTTGGTTTAAAAGCATCCCCGCCTTTTGTTTCTTTCTCGGAGAGGGTATTATGTCACTAAGCCTGCTTGTAAACGCGGGCAGAAATGCCATTCCTTTCCCCCTACTCAGTTCGCGAATTAGGGTGCAGGGGATTATCCCCTGCTAGAAAAGACGGCAGAGATTGGCAACACAAAAGCAGAGTAGTACCCCGATGACGGTCGGGAGAAAAGCGCCGAGTAAGGTCCATTTCAGACTTTGCGTCTCCTTTTTGATGGTGAGACAGGTAGTGGAGCAGGGCCAGTGCACTAGGGAAAACAGCATGGTGCAGAGCGCAGTGACCCATGTCCAGCCGTTGTCAACCAGTAGAGCTTTTAGCTCGGAGAGACTTTGAAAATCGGTCAAGCTGCCCTGTGCCATGTAGGTCATGATCATGATGGGGATTACGATTTCGTTTGCGGGAAAGCCTAAAATAAAGGCGATTAGAATCACACCGTCCAATCCGATGAGGCGGGCAAACGGGTCAAGAAAGTCGGCACAGTGCGTCAGTAAAGAAGCATCTCCTATCGAAATATTCGCCATGAGCCAAATGAGCAAACCCGCCGGTGCCGCAATTGCCACCGCCCTGCCGAGTACAAACAGCGTGCGGTCAAGGACGGAGCGTAGAAGAACCTTTCCGACCTGTGGACGTCGATAGGGCGGTAGCTCCAGCGTAAAGGAGGAGGGGATTCCTTTTAAAATAGTCTTGGAGAGGAACCGTGAGACCCAAAAGGTCAGAAAGATGCCGACCATGATTACGCCGAGTAGGAGTAAAGTCGCACCTGCCGAGCGTAGAGCTGTCGCTGCGCCGTCGGAGGAATCGGAAAGACCGCCGAGAGTAAAAAACATGGTAATGATTGCAATCAAGGTGGGAAATTTGCCGTTGCAGGGAACAAAGCAGTTGGTCAAGGCGGCAATCAGCCGTTCCCGCGGTGAGTCAATGATTCGACAACCGACCACGCCTGCTGCGTTGCATCCGAAGCCCATGCACATGGTTAAGGCTTGCTTGCCGCAGGTGTCGGCTTTTCGGAAGCATTTGTCCAGATTAAAGGCGACGCGAGGGAGGTAACCGAAATCCTCCAGTAGGGTGAAGAGCGGGAAGAAGATTGCCATCGGCGGCAGCATGACCGAGACCACCCATGCCAAAACGCGGTAAACGCCGAGTACCAGCGCGCCGTGAAGCCATGTGGGAACACCGATTTGATTGCATATCTCGGTCAGCTGATCCTCCACCCAAAACAAACCGGAGGAAAGAAGCTGAGACGGGTAGTTGGCACCGACCATGGTGAGCCAAAAAACGGCGGCAAGCAGAAGCAGCATGAGGGGAAATGCGGTTCGCTTTCCGACTAACCAATGATCCAGCCTGCGGTCGAATGCACGGTAATTGCTTTTTTCAAAGCACACGGCGTCACCGCAGACCTCCTCGGCATGAAGAACGACGCAGGAGGCAATGAGGTCGGTTGGCTTTTTTTCGGGGGAGCTGCTGTCTGCGAGCTTTTCTCGATAAGCGGTTACCGCCGCCGCAACACGCGGACGCTCCGATAGATTTTCACCGAGATAATCGGATAAGGGGGTAAGCATCGTCTCATCCTGCTCCAATAGCTTGAGTGAGATAAAGCGCTTGGTTAAGCGCCTGCAATTGAGGTTAGTCAAGGCGTCCGATATTTCTGCAACAGCCTCTTCGAGCGGCTTGAGATATCGAATCGGCGGCGGAGTGGGAGGCGCTTGACAAATGACCTGCTCTGCGGCATCCATCAGCTCGTTCAAGCCCTTGCGGCTTCTGGCATCGGTGCCGACGACAGGTACGCCCAAATTTTCGGATAACCGTGCAATATCAATTTTGATCTGCTTTTTCTTTGCTTCATCCATTAAATTGACACAGACCACGACTCGTGGCGTGATTTCGGTGATTTGCAGCACCAAATTGAGATTGCGCTCCAGGCAGGTGGCATCGCAGACCACAATGACGGCATCCGCTTTCCCGAAGCAGAGGAAGTCGCGTGCCACTTCCTCCTCGGCGGAATGTGCGGCGAGCGAATATGTACCGGGGAGGTCAACCAAAACATACCCCTTTTGGCGGTGTTCACATCGCCCCTGTGCGGTCGCGACTGTTTTTCCGGGCCAGTTTCCCGTGTGCTGCTTCATGCCGGTCAGCGCATTAAACACCGTGCTTTTCCCCACGTTGGGATTGCCTGCCAGCGCGATGATTTTATCGGTATTAAGCTTTTTTTGAATCACGAATTCGGCAGTAACGGCGTTGCTGCCCGAGGAATGAGCGGTTAAGCCCATTGAGTGTCACTCCTTTCGACTTGGCGGGGAAAATCGGTTTTCAAGCGGGACAGGAGAAGAATCACGGCAGTAGGTGGCTTGCTCGAAAGCCGCAACGCCCTGCGGACATCAGGCTTCCCTTGCACGGCAGACCGTTATGCCGTCCGCATCCTCGGCACGCAGTGCAATGACCGCACCGCGAATCAGATAGGCGGTCGGGTCCCCGAGAGGGCTTTTTTGCAGGCAGGTGACCGCAGTTTTTTCCACCAAACCGATGTCCAGCAATCGCCGCCGCATTTTGTCATCAACGGTTAACGCCCGAATGATTACCGTTTCTCCCTCTTTTGCTTTGTTTAAGGGGATAATGTTTTCCTCCATGCTCCGATAACTCCTTTGCTGTATCATGGAATTTGGGAATGTTCCCTTAACAGCGTATGATGCTTTCGTCGATTTGGTGACAGGAATCGTAGAGACTTGACAAGCGGGAGGAGTTGTGGTACTATGAAATAAAGTTAATGAAGTAAAATTCATAGGAGGATCAAAAAATGACCAATCGAGTGAAAGAATTGCGCAAGGAAAACAACATTACTCAGCAACAGCTCGCCGACCCTTTGGGGGTGACCTCCAGAACGGTGATTTCGCTGGAAAAAGGAGATTACAATCCGTCGGTTCTGCTTGCATACAAAATTTCGGAGGTCTTTAATCTTTATATCGAGGATGTTTTCCTTTTTGATGAAAACGATTTCCGGATGCCGGAATAAACCTTTCTCAAAATAGGTAATCCTTATTTTAAGAGTTTGAGTCCCTTTTGCCTCCCTCTGACGAGGGAGGTGTCTTTTGCTTCGCAAAAGACGGAGGGAGAGAACTGTCTCCCGCGACCCTACTTCGCGAACTTCGACTCTTTTTTTGCTAAGCCTACCTATAAACGCGGGCAAAATAGCCGTTCATTTTTCCCTGCTTGGTTCGCGAATTAGGGTGCAGGGAGCTATTCCCTGCTGTAAGTATAAAAAGAATGCGTAAAAAGGACATTTCCCTTTTACGCATTCTTTTTATTCGGTTGTTTGCTCTTATAGCTCTTTTTGTCGAAGGCTCCGAAAAAAATCGGAGAGTAGCGCCGCGGATTCTTCCGCCAGGACACCGCTTTTCATGACCGGGCGGTGATTGAAGTCCATTTCGAATAGATTGGCGATTGACCCGCAAGCCCCCGCCTTGTCATCTCTTGCACCGTAAACAACACGCTTGATACGGGAGTTGATGATGGCACCGGCGCACATCGGGCATGGTTCCAAGGTCACATAGAGGGTGCAATCGGATAACCGCCAACCGCCTGACTTTCGGCAAGCCTCTTCAATGGCAAGTAGCTCTGCGTGTGCAGTAGCCGAGTGGTCAAGCTCCCGCCGATTGCAGGCAGCGGAGAGGATTTCCTGCCCCCGAACGATGATTGCTCCAACCGGAACCTCTCCCAGCTGTGCCGCCTTTTTTGCCCATTCCAGGGCAGCTCTCATGTAAAGCTCATCCTCTTGAATGCCCATTGCATGGCGCTCCTTTCGGGAAATTGGTTTGGAGGGGGAAGCCGCTTGCGAGATTAACGGTAGATCTGTATCAGCGGGATAAGCCGATACAGAAAGATAACGGCAAATAGAATAAAAGCGGGGTTGCAAAGCGCGACCTTAAACCGAACGGAGAGGGTCAAATCGGCGCTTGCGGCATTTTCATCGACGGAGAATACTTCCTTCTCTTTTTTGCCGAGTCGTAAAAAGGCAAGTAACGAAAGGGCAAGGATGAAAGCAAATAAGGCAATTTGAGTCACTGCCGCCGTGTCGGCATCCAGTGAAGCAGTAAGCATCGAGAGAAGTACGCCGATTGCGTTGCGGAAAATATGCATGAGGATGCCGATGAAAACCGAGCGGGAATGTAACACGAAATATCCCGCCACCAAACCGAACAGAAAGACCGAGAGAAAGCCGGTATAGGATTCTTCCGCCATGGCATAAAAAAGGGCGGAGAGAATCAGCGCGAAAAGGTCACCGTGCCGGCGAAAGATATGAAGGACAGCGCCGCGAAATAAAAATTCCTCCAAGATGGGCGTGAGTAAGAGATAGTGTGTCAGAAACAGTAAAAGCGGGAAAAATCCGTCCGGAATCAAAATCTCCGACTTTAACAGCTTGATGTGCAGGAAACCGAGGAAGTTGCTGCTGATATCGGTGAGCAGTGTTCCCACCGTCAGCACGCCGAGGGCAATCGGAAGTGCCTGCGGCGAATCAGTTTCCTTTAAGCGGTGAAGAAAATCGCGCGGGGAGAAAGTGTTCCTCAGCATGATATACAGCATAGCCAAAGGAACGCCCACGCTGAAGAGCGTAACGACCACAAGGAAGCGGATATCCTGTAAGGCTTTTTTGTCGGAGGGGATGGAGTTGGAAGCGGGGGACATTTTGTTCAGCACCTTTCCGTAAGCGATTGCGCTGCGACCCGAGGCTCCTTTGCCGATAAGGGAACAGCAGGATGATAGCTTACGATTTTACCGCGGTAGATTACCTTGGCGTTTGGCAGGTTCATAAAAGAAGCAGGCTGAACCAAACGGCAATCCTTGCCAAAGGAGTAGATGCCGCTTTGCTCCAATGCCTCCGAGATAAATTGTGAGCAAAAATAGGTATTTTTCGGAGAAAAGGGGATAGACAGCCCGCATAAAATCAAGCCGATAAAATTAAATTTGTATCGCATGGGATCGGAGAGAAAAGGGGTCAAATAGCCCTGTAGACGGCTCCATTGCAGCTCGGAGACCGAAAGCTCATAGATGATACAGGTGGTATCATTGAAATAGTGATAAAATCCGGTCAGAATGTCCTCCCGCACAAAGCCGGCAAAAAAGGGATTGCGGGGTCTGCGCCTGCCGAAGCTGTATAACCTGTCCAGCCGGTCGTCGAGCGCAATGGAAACATGGTTGTAGCTGCGCTTGGTGAAAAATCGAATCGCTTTTGCGAGATTTGTGTTGGTGCGGGTGAGCACCAAATAAAGCTTCGGCATGATGATGTCTCCTTTTGTCAAGCAGTAGAAAAAGCTTTTGCCGATGTGCCGCGATATATCGCATTCGGAAGAACGCGTACAGTCAAGGAATCCGAAAAGCCACGGCTTTTCAAATTCATTGGCGGTACGAATAAGACAAAGCATACCCATCCGACATTTTGTCGGATGGGTAAAGCAGAAATCGGGCAATCGTTAATTTGCGATAACCTCTTTGTTTTGGCTGATGAGCAGGGTGTCCTCCATCGCCTTTTTCACGGTAGAATATCTTGCCGTGAAGTTTGCCTCTCCGTTGAGGGCGATGGTGATTGCTCCCGCGCCGTTGTCATAATATTCCAGCTTGTCGGACTTTCTGGAGCTGTCATGATAATCGTATTGTAACGTCATAATCGGCGTTCCGGACACCTTTTTGTTGTTCAATCCCGCCTGGGTAATGCTCAGCAGCACCTGATAATAGCTTTTAAAGTAGTCCTCGGTCAGAGTTTTGCCGTTATAGGTCGGAATGATGACGTCGTTGTCATCCTCATCCTTTTCGGTGGTGAGGTTAAAGACGTATTTCTTGCTGTCAACGGTTACCGTAACCGTTTTCACGTCAACGATGTTCGGGATAACCACAAATACGCTCATGTAATCCTTCGCTTCCATGGTCAGCCAAGGGAGCGAGGAGGCAGAAACGCGGTAGATTAAGTCTTTGCCGTCCAGCATGACGTTGTAGCCGAGAATCGAATGGGTGTGACCCGATTCCAAGCCGTCCGCATCCTCATCCGCCTCACAGGTGATTGCATTGCCGACCCGCAGGGTATAGTCCTTGTCATCGTATTTTACCTTGATTACGGCAGTAGGATTGCTGAAGCCACGCGCTTTCTTTTCCGCGGCAGAGGGCTTGAGCACCTCAACCGAGCTGCCCGACAGGGTCAAGAAGCCGGTCAGATTGGTGCCGAGCTTTTCGTCATCTGCGGTTACCGAAAGCGGGCTGGTGAGCTGATAGGTACCGAGGGAGATGCCGCTGGAATCGTCGGTGTTGTTTTCCAGCTTTTGGAAGATAATCGGCTTGTCGAGATCCTTGCGCTGGATTTCGAACCGCTCGATGAGAACCTCTTCGGTTTCTGTTCCGGAGGAGGTGGTCGAAGAGGTGGAAGAGCTGTCGTCGGTGCCCAGATTCAGGATTGTGGCATCCAGATAGTCGTATGCGGCATTTTCAAAGGAAGCCGCAGAATAGGAATCATAGATATAGATAGGCTCCTTGCCCTCTACCGTCATGTATTTGCCGCTGCCGTCCGGTGTTTCGGAGCCGAGATTCATTTTGAAGACGGTACCGTCGGTGTAGGTGACGGTGACAACGGTTGCCGGCTTTTCCAGACCGTACTCGGCAAGGTTTTCCTGCTTATCGAGTAGGATTTTGGTTGCCGAAATATCGGCGGCGGCAGTGGTAACGGTGGTGTACATACTTTCTGATTGGTCAAAGCCTTTGAGCGCGGCGAGCTCCAATTTAGCATCTCCGACCGAAGCAATATCATAGCTTTCCTTGCCGGTTTTGATGTTGATGTTTTTTACGTTCTTCTGCTCCTTGTCGATAAGGACAATCGAGCTGTCCGAGGAGACGGAGGCAGAGGAGCTGTCGGCGGAGTCGGAATCATTTGGCAACAAAAGCAGTAATGTCAGGATGCCGCCCAATACCACCAGGATGATGGCGGCTAAAATCAACGATTTTACCTTTTTACTCATTTTCGCCATATTATTTGTGTCTCCTTCTGAACCAGATGATTAAGCCGGTCGCAAGCACCGCAATCGGAACAACGATGACAAAGATAATCTGGAACACTCTGACGGTTCCCTCGGTGATGTCCAAGGTTTCGGAGCTGTCGGATTTCGGAACGATGTTCAGGGTGTTGTCCTCTTTTCCGACCAGGTCGTTGCACATATTTACGGTGAATTCGCCGTTGTTAAAGGTATCCATCTGCAATGCGCCCGAAACGAAGAAATCCAAGCTGCCGAACGCCACAACGGTGGATTCCATTGCATCGGCGGTTTCGGAATCGTATTTGGTACGGGTGCAGGCGACTGCGGTGGTGAATGCCTGCTTGGTTTCATTGTCGGGAGACCAATCCTCATCGGCATCCATCGGCTGCAGCACGCAGGTGTCGGCGGAGGTGATAAGGGAAGTGGTTTCCATCTCGCTTTTTGCGTCAAAAGCGGCGGTAACCGGACGGGAAGCACTCATGTAAACCGGGAGAGAGCTGTCCGCCAGACCGTCAACATAGCCGTTTCCGGTCAGGGTATTCAAGGTGTTATAGTAGGAGTAGCCGTAAACATTGGAGGCGTTGGTTTCCCAGATAACGCCGCTGCCGACCTTGATGCCCCAATCGGTCTCCAGGTAGCCCTCTAACACGGGGAGATTGCCCTGCTGATAGGAAGCGAGATAGATCAGCTTTTTGCCGTACTTGCCGTCGTTGGTCAGGTAGGTTTCCAGCTTGTCGATTTCCTTTTGGGTGTAGTCCTTGGTCGGAGCGGGGATGATAACCATGCTGGAAGAGGAGGGGATGTCCTCGGTCAGAATGTTAACGGTTTTGAAGCTGTAGTTGTTGCTTTCGAGTAATGATTGCAGACCGCTGTAGCCGCCCTGTACCTCCGAGAAGCCGGTCAGCAACGTGACCTCGGTCGGATTGGTTTCGGATACAAACATGATACCGCTGAGCATGACCTGCTCCGCCTTGGAAGAGGAAATCTGCGGATTGGTTTGATAGTAGTCGGTGCTGGAGTAGGTCACCTCAAACAGATCGTCCACGCTTACGATTTTGTAGCGCAGGTCGGATTCGATGATAATATCACCGGCCTGTAGGGACTCGGTGTATTTTCCGCTGCCGTAGGTGGGGTTCTTTTCAAGGTTGATAAAGTCTAAGGAAACCTTACCGGAATACTGGGTGCACTGCTTCATGGTGTTGAGTGCATGGGTGTAATAAAAGTTGCCCGCCTGGTTAAAATCGGATTCCTCCGCAAGCACATGGATGCTTACCTCTTTATCCAGCTTTTTCAAAAAGTCCTTGGAGTCCTCTGCCATAGACATGGATTGCTCCTTGGTTAGGTCGATGTTCAGCGGGAATTTATCCAGTAGAATCGTCGCAATAATATTGACCAGTACAACTGCTGCGATAAAGACGACGGTGATAACCGTTGCGAGCGTACCGTGTTTAAAGCGACGGCTTTTGAAGATATTGGTTTTCATGATAACGAATCATTCCTTTCTGGGAATTTTATCGTGAGGTTGCCCTCACATCTGAGAAAAACAAAGCCGTGTTGCATCGACATTGCCGCAGTGGAAAGCGGAATGTCCGGTGCGATTTCGCAAAATCAGTTCCAGCGTCTTTTTTCGAGAATACGTACCGTGATAAAGTTAAATACCACTACAATGCTGACGAAGAAGATGACATTGGAGATATCTAAGATACCGCTGGTAAAATCGTTATAGCGTTGTGCAATCGAGATGCTGTTGGAAAAGTCGGAGGATACGGTAACGCCGAACAAATCCATCAAAGAGCTGATGGCGGAAGCGAGCATATCCATCATCAACAGGAACAGCGAAACAGCCAGTGTCAGAATGATGGCAACGATCTGGCTTTCGGTGAGACTGGAAATCAAAATACCGATTGCAATGATGGCAGCGCCGATCAAAAGCAGACCGAGGATGTTTCCGATGATAACCATCCAATCCACCGAATTGAATGCCGCGAGAATCAGCGAGAATACCAAGGTGATTCCCACGCCGATGCCGTAGATGAAAAAGGTAGCAAAGAATTTGCCGTAAACAAGGCTGGTCAAGGTGACCGGTGAGGTCAACAGCAGCTGGTCGGTTTTTTGCTTCTTTTCATCGCTGAACAGCTTCATGGTCAGGATCGGCAATAAAATACAAGAAGCATAAAACAGATAGTAGAACATAAAGCTGGTTTGGGTGGTGTAGCTTGCTACGGTTACGTAGAACAGGAATCCGGCAATCAGATAATATGCCGCTAAGAAAACATATCCGATCGGGGATTTGAAAAAGGAGGAAAACTCCCGTCTTAATACTGCGCCCATTATTGTTCGCCTCCGTTATCTTTATTATCTTGCTCATCCTCAACAGCATCGGATGAGTCGGTAATTTCTTCCGCTTCGGGGTCTGTGTTGAGCTCGTCCTCTTCAACAGCAGCCTCCGTGCGCTCCGCCTGCTCCTCCCAGAAGCGGTCGAAGCCCTCCGTTTGCTCTTCCTCCGGCTCGGTAAGTACCGATTCCGCGACCTTCTTTTTGGTTGCGGCGGAAGCGACCGGAACGGAAATATCGGAGGAGGTGAGCCGCAGGAAGATGTCTTCCAGGGTCAGCTCGGTGCTCTTGAGTCCCATAATCGGCCAGTTGCGGCTTGCCATCCGTTTAAACAGCTCACGACGGATGTCCATGCCCTCTTTCGCTTCGAGGGAGTATTCGAACATACCGTTTCCGCGATCGCCGAGGGTGGTAACCTCTACCATTCCGGGAATGGTGGAAAGGGTCTTGTAGACTTCGTTCTCGGGTCCTTCGATGATGGCGAGATGACGGTGGTCGGTGCTCATGTTGGCGGATAAATTTTCGGCAGTGTCATCGGCGACGATTTTTCCGCGGTTGATGATGATAACGCGGTCACAGACGGCTTGAATTTCGGGCAGAATGTGAGAGGAAAGGATGACCGTGTGCTTCTTGCCGAGGTCTTTAATCAGCTTGCGGATATCGATGATCTGCTTGGGGTCGAGACCGACCGTCGGCTCATCGAGAATCAGCACTTCGGGGTTGCCGATCAGTGCCTGCGCCAAGCCGACACGCTGCTTATAGCCCTTGGAAAGGTTTTTGATGATGCGGTTGTAGACATCGTTGATTTTCACGATGCTGCAAATTTCGCTGATATGGCGTTTCCGCGGGATTTTGACCTTCTTTAAATCGTAGACAAAATCCAGATATTCCTTTACGGTCATATCCATGTAAAGGGGCGGATTTTCGGGTAGGTATCCGATCTTTGTTTTTGCCTGCATCGGGTCTTCGAGAATATCGTACTCGCCGATTTTGACCGAGCCGATATTAGAGGATAAATATCCGGTCAGGATATTCATCGTCGTAGATTTTCCGGCGCCGTTCGGGCCGAGAAAACCGAGAATTTCGCCTTTATTTACGGTAAACGAAATATCGTCCACCGCAACCTTGCTGCCGTAACGCTTGGTAAGGCCTTGTACTTCAATCATGCGTTGATCCCTCCGTATTTTTCAGAATTGCTCTGTGTTTCCGTAATAAATAAAGTCGGTCGGTATAGCCGAGGCAGAAGCAGCGGATACTGCCGTCATACTGCCAAAAAAGGCACAGACAGACTTTAATCAGCCTTTTCATCATACCAAAAAATTAAGGTAGATTTGTAAACAAATATTAAATATATCAATAACCCAAGGTGTTGGTTAGGTGAACACATCGGGAGGTTTTGGGATAGCTCACAAAGCGGAGCTTTCCTTTTTGTGGATATTGGCATTTGCGCCGTTGCGGGAGACTTGTATAGGGAGGGGGGTTAATCCTCCGGGGCATCCTCCCAGCCCTTGCAGACATCCACCCAGCCTTGGCTGTCCGCAATTTCGAACAGCTCGTCGCAATTGAGAAGAATGGCTGAATTGCTGCTGCCGCAGGCGGGGTAAACCGTGTCGAACCGCCGCAGAGAGATGTCGGTGTAGGTTTTAACAGTCGGATCCGCCACCGCAAACGGGCAGACCCCGCCGATTGCGTGCCCGACGAATTTCAGCACATCCTCCGGAGTAAGCATTTTTGCCTTGGTTTCGAATTGCGCCTTAAACTTTTTGTTGTCAATTTTCGCATCGCCTGCGGTTACAATCAGAATCGCGCTGTCCTCATACTGTAAGGAGATGGTTTTGGCAATTCGCGCCGGCTCCACGCCCAGCGCCTGCGCGGCAAGCTCCACCGTTGCACTGGAGGTGTCGAATTCCAGCACATCGTCCTGCTTGTCCCATGTTCTTAAATATTTTTTCACTGCATCAACTGACATATTTTCTTTCAAATTGCCGATACTTTTGCTCCGTCACATCGGCATTTTGTTTTCAACCGCCTTTCATAAAGAGAGTTACCCTTATTTTATCATTGTTATGCCGAAAAAACAAGGGGGAAAGCAAAAAGAACGGTGCATATATTTTAAAAGGAAGCTCTTTCACATTTCTTTTTAATATTCAACTTTTATTCACACATTAAAAGAATAAATATGTTACAATTTGTAATATATTAGGGTGGTTTTGTAGCTTTTTATTCAAAAATTGAAAAAAACGTTCTTTTGCGCACAAAAAAGCAATAAATTCTGCTTTTTACGGCATTTTTTTGAAAAATAAGCCTTGATTTTTTTTGATTTTTTATGTAAACTATTATTATATGGAATTTTTCCCGAAATATGATATCGAACAAGGGCACGGATTCGTTTTACGGCGGCGAATTCGGATAGATCAATTTTGCCGGGAAATATATTGGAGGTTTGGATTATGTCTAACAGGTTGTTTCAAGGCTTGATTCATCAAATGAAGGATACCATCGACCGAGTCATCGGTGTTGTGGATGATCAGGCAAATATTATTGCGTGCAGTGAGCTTTCTAAAATCGGCTTGACCAATGAATTTATTTCCTTGGAAAATGCGGATTCTCACGACACCTTTATTCGGGACGGATACACCTATAAGCCGTTCGGTCAGCACATTAAGCCGGATTATGCCGTTTTCGTGGAGGGTGTGGATGACACGGCGGCAAAATACGCGCAGATTTTGACCATTACCCTTTCCAGCATTAAGCAGTACTACGATGAAAAATATGACCGCAATAACTTTATCAAAAACGTGGTCATGGATAACATTCTGCCGGGCGATATCTATGTAAAGGCGAGAGAGCTTCACTTCAATGCGGATGTTGCACGTGTTGCGTTCTTGATTCGGATTTTGTCCACAAACGATGTTTCGGCATACGATGTTATTCAGAACCTCTTCCCCGATAAAAATAAGGACTTTGTTTTCAATATCAGTGAGAATGAGATCGTTTTGATTAAGGAGACCAAGCCGAATATCGACAGCAAGGATTTGGAAAAGCTTGCTCGCTCTATCGTGGATACGCTGAGCAGTGAGTTCTATACCCGTGCGACTGTCGGCATCGGAACCGGCGTTGTCGGCATTAAGGACCTTGCCCGCTCCTTTAAAGAAGCACAGGTTGCTTTGGAGGTCGGTAAGGTGTTCGATACCGATGAGTCTATCGTAAGCTATGACAACCTGGGCATTGCCCGTTTGATTTATCAGCTGCCGACCACTCTCTGCGAGACTTTCTTAAAGGAAGTATTTAAGCAGGGCTCTATCGACTCTCTTGACCATGAAACGCTGTTTACCATCCATCGCTTTTTCGAGAACAATTTGAATGTTTCCGAAACCTCCAGAAAGCTGTTTGTGCACAGAAATACGCTGGTTTACCGCTTGGAGAAAATTAAAAAATTGACAGGCTTAGATTTAAGAGAATTTGACCATGCTATCGTCTTTAAGATTGCGTTGATGGTTAAAAAATACTTGACGTCCAATCCTGTAAAGTATTGATGATGCAATTGAATTTTCAGTAATAGCAGGCTACGGGCAGACATCTTGGTGTTCTGCCCGTAATTGCTATCGCGGGCTTTGTATTTGCTCTTGCTCTCCGATTGAATGTCGGAAAAACTTCTTTGTCTGTTTTAAACGGCGGCAAGACGGTTGCTTTGTCGAGGACAGACGATATTACCTTAGAATATAACAAGGGGCTTGTCCCTTTTTATCATATTATTGTTCGGGCGGCTTCGACCGGTTGAGGATGATTTCGGAAGAGAACAGAGCCGCCTGCTCTGTCATGCTGTTTTGCGGGGAAGCTTTCTGCGCTTTTGACTTGTCTTTGTAGCAGGGAGCCTGTTCGGCGTAGATGCTTCCTTTGAAAAAAATACAAGGTGGTGTGTTGGGCATACTGCTTCCTGCGGCTTTCGGATAGGCGGGGAAGAGCATGCCGCATCCAATATGATTGAATTAAACGATGTTTCTTTACAATATGAAAACGGAACTACTGCGCTCCATGATATCAATCTGCACATTGCAGACGGAGAAATGGCTTATATTGTCGGCGCATCGGGAGCCGGAAAAAGCTCCATTTTGAAATTGTTGCTGCGGGAAAAGACCGCCACAAAAGGGACGGTATCGGTCAACGGATATCAGCTGAACAGCCTGAAGCGGAAAAACATTCCGCAGTTTCGGCGTTCGGTCGGCTTTGTTTTTCAGGATTTCCGCTTGATACCGACCATGAATATCTACGACAATGTCGCTTTTGCGCTCCGTGTGACCGGCACGCCGCAAAAGCAGATACGGACACGGGTGCCTTATGTGCTGGAGCTGATGGATCTGCTTCCCAAGGCAAAGCGGTATCCGCATGAGCTGTCGGGCGGTGAGCAACAGCGGGTTGCGGTTGCCAGAGCGCTGGTGAATGACCCGCCGCTGATTATTGCAGATGAGCCGACCGGCAACATTGACCCGGAGCTTTCTTATGAAATCGTGGAGCTGCTCATCCAGATTAACAAGTGCGGAACAACGGTGCTGATGGTCACCCATGAGCATGATATCGTTAAATATTTCGGAGGTCGCACAATCCAAATCGAGAACGGCAGGGTGGTGTTCGACCGGTATATCAAGGGCGAAAAGGAAAAAATGCTGGAGGAAAAAAGAAAAAGACAGCAACAGGAGATGGATAAAACCGTCGAAATCGCTCGACCCATGACCGAGAGGAAAGAGGTGGAGAGCGAATGAACGGCGGAAGCTTGAAATATCTGTTTAAAGAAGGCGTCAAGAACCTTTGGACCAATCGGTTGATGACCTTTGCCTCGGTCGGCGTGTTGACAGCCTGCCTGCTGATTGTGGGGTTTGCCATGCTGTTTTCGCAGAACGTCAACAGTATGGTCGGCTATTTGGAGGATCAAAACGAAATTGTGGTTTTCCTTGAAAAGGAGAACACCGAGGAGCGGAATATCGAAATCGAGTCCGAGCTGCGGCAGATCTCCGATTTAAAGGAAGTTATCTACTTTGACCGTGCCGAGGTGTTTCAACTGCAAAAGGAGAAGCTGGGCTCGGCGGCGGCATTGTTGGACGAGGAGACCGACAATCCCTATTGTGCTTATTATACCGTAAAGGAAAAGGATTTGGAAAAAATCACCGACACCGTTGCCGCAATCAGGAAAATCGACGGTGTCAAGCAGGTCAGCTTTTATAAGGATTTTGCGGATGCCATCGTGAAAATTAAGGATATGGTCAACCTGTTCGGCGGCGCGATCATTCTGACGCTGGTGCTGGTGTCGCTGGTCATTATTGCAAATACCATCCGTGCGGCGGTCTTTACCCGACGCAAGGAGATCAATATTATGAAGTATGTCGGTGCGACCGATAACTTTATCCGCTTTCCGTTTATGGTGGAGGGCTTGCTGCTGGGGTTAATCTCGGCAGTGTTGGCGTTTTTGATTATTTGGTGCGGCTACGGAATGCTGGTGAATGCAATCATGGGAAGCAGCACGATTACCTTCTTGGCAAGCATGATGCAGCGGGTACTGCCCTTTAAAGAGGTTGCTCTCGGCTTGGGCGGCTGCTTTGCCGTTGCGGGAATCCTGACGGGAATGCTCGGCAGTGTGATCAGTGTCCGCTCCCATTTAAAGGTATAGCGGAGTAAGCTGCTCGGAGGAAAGGAAAGGTGATAGAATGAACTCCAAAAAGGTTCGGATCATTTCATTGATACTGGTGCTCCTGATGCTGATCGGTGCGGTCAGCGCGGCGATCGTCCCGACCTTTGCCGCCAGCGAAAGTGCACTCCAGGCACAGATTGAAAAGCTGGAAAAGGAGCAAAAGGAGCTGCAAAACAAAATCAACAACCTGGCAAAGGATGAAAAGAAGCAAAAAGAGTATCAGGAGGCACTCAACAGCCAGATTGATAGCTTGGAAAAGCAGATTGACAGTCTGAATAGCCAGATTACCTTATACAACAATAAAATCGCGGCAAAGGAAAAAGAGATTGAGGCGAAAACCGCCGATATCGACGAGAATTTCGAGCTGATGAAGGAACGGCTTGAGGCAATGCAGCTTGCGGGTGATAATTCGTTGCTGATGGTTATTTTCTCGGCGGAAAGCTTCACCGACCTTCTGACCCATACCGAGATGATACAATCAATTGCCAAGCGGGATCAGGAGCTGATTGACCGACTTGCCGCCGAAAAAGAGGATATTGAGGCGGCGAAAAAGGAGATTGAGGAAAGCAAGGCAAAGGTGGAGAGCAATCAAAAGACCCTCTCCTCCAAGAAAAGCACGCTGGATTCCTCTTATGCCAAGAGCGAAAAATATATGGCTGCCATCAATGCCGAGAAGAAAGCTTACCAAAGCGACAAGGCAAAGCTGGATAAGGAGGAGGCGGAGGCGCAGGCTGAGCTGCAAAAGCTGTATGACAGCACGACCCCGTCCGGAACTCTCTCTCCCGGCGGCTGGATGTGGCCGTTCTCCGCAAAGCGGTCCTACATTTCCTCCGGCTTTGGCTGGCGTTGGAATAACACCGATTATCACAAGGGTATTGACATTTCCAACGGGAACAGCTACGGCGTTCCGATAGTAGCCTCCAAAAAGGGCACGGTCATCAAAACGGTAAAGACAAGTCCGACCAAGGGATACGGAAATTATGTTATCATCGACCACGGAAAGGGCAGCGACGGAAACGGATATTCCACCCTCTACGCCCATGCCAGCCAGGTGCTGGTTTCGGTGGGGGACACGGTAACGCAGGGACAGGTCATCGCCAAGGCGGGAAATACCGGAAATTCCTTCGGCGCACATCTGCACTTTGAGGTGCGCATCAACGGAAAGTATGTTAATCCGATCAAGTATGTACAATTGCCGTAAATCGCTTCAGATAAAATCAAAAGCAGGGAGCATACCGAACGCTTCACTGCAGAATGGAGTTTGTCATGAATAAAAAAATATCATTAGGTGCCGCAGTCTGCTTTATGGGAATCGTTGCGGCAGTCACCTTTGTGATAACGATGATTTTTTCGATGCAGAAATTCAACGGAAAAATCGGGCGGGTGACCGAGCGGGAACGTATTTATTCGAAAATCGAGGAGATCGACTCCCTTGTTGCACAGCATTTTGTGGGAGACATTGATGACGATGAGCTGATGGATGCAATCGCGACCGGCTATTTGGAGGGCTTGGACGATAATTATGCGCATTATTTCAACTCTACCGATCTGAAAAAGGAGAAGCTCAGCAGCGAGGGCGCGCTGGTGGGAATCGGCGTATCTGCCACCCAGGATACCAGCGGATATATCAAAATCCAGCGGGTGTATGACAATTCCCCCGCAAGCGAGGCGAAGCTTGCCGCCGATGACTTGATTGTCAAGATAGAGGGCGAGGACGTTTTGGTGGTCGGCTACAACGAGTCGATCGGTAAAATTTCGGGCGAGGCAGGCACTAAGGTGAAGCTTACCTATCGGCGGGACGGCGTTGACACCGATTTGGAGCTGGTGCGCAAAAAGGTGGAAATCCCGACGGTCAGCTATCGGATGATCGACAAAAACGGCTACATTAAAATAGAGGACTTTACCACCAATACCATCGACCAATTTTCCAAAGCAGTGGATGATTGCGTTGCCAAAGGGGCAGAGGGATTGATTTTCGATCTGCGCAACAACGGCGGCGGCACTTTGGATTCGGTGGAAAAAATGCTGGACAAGCTGCTTCCGTCCGGTGTTGTGGTCTATAAGCGGGACAAGAGCGGCAACAAGGAGGCGCTGTACACTTCGGATGCCAAGCAGGTTGATCTGCCGATGGTGACAATCACCAACGGAAATACCGCAAGCGCATCGGAGCTTTTTGTCGCGGCACTCAAGGACTTCGGCAAGGCGCAATCGGTCGGTACCACCACCTACGGAAAAGGAATTATGCAGACCCTGTATGACCTGAGCGACGGCAGTGCGATTCGAATCACAACGGCGTATTTCGACCCGCCCAAGAGCGAAAATTTCCACGGTGTGGGCATTAAGGCGGACTTCCCGGTGTCATTGACCCAGGAGCAGGAAAAGAACTTTAATGATTTGGATGAGACAAGCGACCCGCAGCTGAAAAAAGCGATTGAGGTCGTCTCCGCCGCAGAAAAGGAATAGCAACGGTGGCAAGCTGCTACCGTTAAAATTCGGAATAAGAGCACCTTTATTTGCATATACATGAACAGAAGTGCCGATAGAATCCGACGGGTTTTATCTGCACTTCGGTATATGATTTCATGATACCGTTTTCGCCGATGGGAAGCGGTATTATCGTTTTTTGCGGGGTGCTTTATGTTTACGATACTGCGGTGTGAAAATCAGCGAAAGGGCTTGGCGAGGCTGTTTGTTCGGCGGAAATATTTCTTGGAGACAGTCAGTGAGGGTGGCGTGCGCTTTATGGTGCTGACGGTGAACGACAAGGAAAAGCCGGATTGGAAGCGGATTGCGGGCATTCTGGGGAAAACGGCGGGACGGACGCTGGTTGCGGAGGATATTCCTCTGCCGCCGCCCGAGTTCGGTATCTCTCCGCCCGATACGGCGCCTTATGCATATCGGCTGGCTTGCAATGCGGCGGAGCAGCTTTTGCGCGGCTTGACCATGCGGCAAAAGGATATTAAGGTGCTGTTGCTTGACGAAAATGCGGCTTTTTTCGATTATGCGAGAATGGCGCTGAAATATTGCGGCAGACTAAAGATTGTTACCGCAAAGCGGGAGGAATATGAACGCTTTGCCGAAAATGCCTTGGAGGAATACGGTGCGGTGGTCTTGGCTTCGGAGCAGGTAGAGGCACCGGAGGACAACACGCTGCTGTTGGCGCCGATACTGACCAAACGATTGGCGTCTGCTTTCCCGATCGGCAGACCGCTCCGTCCGCCGATGGTCAGCGGGGTAGTGGAGAAGGGCGCACGAATCTACGGAACGGTGATGAGCGATTTTCGCGCTCCGCTCCCGCAGCGCTACGCGGAGTACAAGCCGAACGGAATTGACGATTTTGCCTATGCCGCCGCGCTTTATCATTGTTGCCATGTCGAGCGATTGGGAAAAGCGGTTCCCACCTCCTGCAGCATCATGGAAAACGGGGTGATGATTGCCGAACAGGTCGATTTCAAGGGCTTTTAAAGGCGATTTCGGCTTTTTCTTGACAACATCGGCAAATTTTACTATAATAGAAAATATATATTCAAATCCCGTGCTGTTGCGGTGCGGAAAGAAAAAAACGAGTGTCTATTGGCTTTGCGGATATCCGTTTTTCGCAGAGCCAAAGAAAGGAATGAGAATATAAATGGCTAATGCAAAACAGACGATTCTGACAGACGAGGGTCTGAAAAAGCTGGAGGAAGAGCTGGAACAGCTGAAAACCGTAACACGTAAGGAGGTTGCGGATAAAATTAAAGTAGCTCTGTCTTTCGGAGATCTTTCCGAAAACAGCGAATATGATGAAGCAAAAAACGAACAGGCTTTGGTAGAGTCCAGAATTGTACAGATTGAAGCGATGCTGAAAAACGTGAAGATTTTGGATGAGGATGAGTTGTCCAACGATATGGTGTCGGTAGGCTCTAAGGTGAAATTGTTCGACAAGGATTTTGACGAGGAAGTGGATTATCAAATCGTGGGCTCCACCGAGGCAGACCCGATGTCGGGCAGAATTTCGGATGAATCTCCGGTAGGACAGAGCTTGCTCGGACACAAGGTCGGTGATGTTGTAGAGGTGGAAACACCGGGCGGCGTATGCTTGTATGAAGTGCTGGAAATCACAAAATAAAGGAGCTTGACCCCGTTTTAGGGAGTAAGGAAAGGAATTTGACAATGAGCGAAAACAAGAATCACGGACAGAGTGCAGCTCCCGAAGCGGCACCGCCGACGGCAGAGGAATATAATGAGCAGGTGCGGATTCGTCGGGAAAAGCTTGCGGCCTTAAAGGAGCGCGGTGCAGACCCGTATCAGCTGACAACCTATGATGTTACTGCCGCTGCCGAAGAAATCAGAGAGCGCTTTGAAGAGCTTGAGGGCAAGACCGTATCGATTGCGGGACGGATGATGAGCCGCAGAATTATGGGAAAAGCCAGCTTCTGCCATCTGCAGGACGTAACCGGAAAAATGCAATCCTATGTTCGCCGCGATGATGTGGGCGAAGAGGTTTACGCAGACTTTAAAAAGTGGGATATCGGAGACATTATCGGAATTGAGGGCTTTGTGTTTCGAACCCAGACCGGTGAAATCTCGGTACACGCAAAGAGCATTAAGCTGTTGTCCAAATCGTTGCTCCCCCTGCCCGAAAAGTGGCATGGCTTAAAGGATACCGAGCTGCGGTATCGGCAACGGTATGTTGACTTGATTGTAAATCCGGATGTGCGGGAAACCTTTATCAATCGCAGCCGTATCATTCGGGAGATTCGTAATTACCTGGACGATCGGAAATTTATCGAGGTGGAAACTCCTACGCTTCAAACGGTCGTA